>NZ_JAHBAY010000020.1 GCF_018499875.1 Kineosporia corallincola
GAACGCTACTCTCGTGTTGCCACCGGGTCAAATCCGTGTTTCGCGGATATTCACCGGCGTTGTTGCTGCCATCTTCTGGGCTCGCGAATTCGGTGCCGATTCTCCGTATTACTGGAGCCGCGCCACTTCATGTCGCTTGCCGTGAAGTTGGTATTGATGCTTCGGGACCGGCCACTCGGTGTCCGTTGCTCCCGTGCTCAACGAGGCAGAACGTTACGGATCGCAGCCGCGCTCCGTCAAATCGCCGCGCCGTGCCCCGGACAGCCCTCGTTCACCTGGGGTTTCTTGAACATGACGTGCAGGGACGGTCGCTGAGTGTGTTCGGCCTCCCCGTGCCGCCCACGTAACCGCCGCAGCCGGCGTCCTCAGACAAGTCGGGCGTCCTCAAACGAACGGGAACCGCAGGAGGAGGGGAACCCCATTCGCCTGTGCGGCTCCAGCGGGTTACCGCCACCACGACACCACCCACAGAAGCCGCACCAAAGAGAACGAGCTCCTCATCCACGTCGATGAGGAGCTCAGGTGCTTCGAAGGGATCTTTCCTGGTGACGACCCCAGTGAACTGGGCAGATCAGGTGGCCGGCGGCAGCGGCGGGCGGTGCATGGCGATGCCGTGGTGCAGTTGCTCATGGATACGCAGCAGGTGTGCCGCCTCTTCCCGGCTGAACGGGCCACCCGTGAGCTCGCACTGCGAGCACACCATGACCGTGCGTGCGCTGGCCTTCTTCAGCACGCGCTGTGCGAGGGACCGTGCGCGGTCTCCCAGTGGACGACGCGACGGCGCGCCGACCTGCCCGGATGCCTGACCCGGGCCCTTCTCCGAACTGCTGCGAACAGCGAGATCTCTGGAACGCATTAGCCCACCATAACCCTCTCGCGTAGCCGCTGAACATGGCCGAAAACCGTTGTGTAACAACCCTCACGGCTACATCGACCGATGTCGTCACGCTCCGCATTCTTTAGCTCAATATTGGCATATCACCTACTGGCGCAACGGAGAACAGCATAGAGCCACCCGATCGGCACAGCCACAGGTAATAGTTTCTACGTAATTACGCGCAAACTCTGGCGCGCGGGAGCGATCAGGTGTAGGCACAGGCCGCACCGGTCCCACCGATCCGCTGATCGGTCGATCAGTGTGTGAAAATGATTTTGAGACAGGCGATCCCGGCACCCGCCAGGGCGAATCCGATTCCGGTCAGGACGAGACGACTGACACCCGGCGATCCCTGAGATGCTCGACGGGGAGCCCGGTTCCGGCCAGAGCAGCACTGTAGAGGGTGCATGTTCCGGTGCCGCTCAGTGACGTGGACGCCGCCCCGACATCGAGAATCGCTAGCAATTCAGGGATTTCCACGCTCAGGTTCCGCCCCGCGCGTTCACCCGCTCACCGAAGATGTATGCCGCGTATCGGACCGGCCCCGGTTTCCGTCATCCCCGCACCCGCCGGATCAGAACCTGAAACCGGACACCAGCCGCGAGAGTTCGTCGCTCATCCCGGCCAGTTCACGGGCGCTCTGCTCGGCCTTGCCGATCGTCGATCCGGCGGCGTTGGCGGCTGAGGCCACCCCGGAGATGTTGCGGGCGATCTCCCCCGAGCCACCGGCCGCCTCGGCCACACCGGCGTTGATGGTCTGTGTGGTGGCGGTCTGCTCCTCCACGGCCGAGGCGATCGTGGTCTGGAACTCGTTGATCTGCTGGATCACGTCCGCGATCTGGGTGATGGCGGAGGTGGCGCTGTCGGCGTCCTCCTGGATGGTCTCCACCCGGCGGGAGATGTCCTCGGTGGCCCGTGCCGTCTCCTGGGCCAGCTGCTTCACCTCATCCGCCACCACCGCGAACCCCTTCCCCGCATCACCCGCCCGCGCCGCCTCGATCGTCGCGTTCAGCGCCAGCAGATTGGTCTGCTCCGCGATCGAGGTGATCAGCTTGACCACGTCGCCGATCTCGCGGGAGCTGTCGCCCAGCTTGTTCATGGTGCCGGTGGTCGACTCCACCGCAGACACCGCGCCCACCGCCACCCGGGCCGCTTCCTGCGCATTCCTCGCGATCTCCGCGATCGAGACGGTCATCTCCTCACCGCCGGCGGCCACTGCCTGCACGTTGCTGGACACGTCGTCCGCCGTCCGGGACGCCGCCTGGGCCTGGTCGGACGTCTGGGTCACCGACCGGCCCACCTCGCCGGCCACCTCGGTCAGCTCACCCGAGGCCTGCCGGAGCTGGGCCGACGTCGACCCGATCGCCCCGAACACGGTGCGGATCCTGGTGGTGGCACCGTCGAGAGCGGCGGAGATGTCGGCGATCTCGTCGTTCCCCCGGTCTTCGAGGTGCTGGGACAGGTCCCCGGCGGCGACGCCCTTCATCACCTTCACCACCTTGCGCACCCTCAGGGTGATCGCCCGGGAGAGAACCACCGTGGACGCCGCCACCACGACCACCCCGATCACCAGGATCAGCAGGATGACCGCGTTCATCGTGCGGGCCGTGCTCTGGGCGTCCTTCTCCAGTTCCGCCACCGCCGCGTCGAAGGTGTCGGCGGCATTGCCGACCGCCTCGTCGGTGGTGTCGTTGGCGGTCTGGATGTCCTCGTAGTCCTTGCGGGCGGCGGTCTGGTCCTCGATCGCGGCGTCGATGACGTCGCCGATGCCGGTGACGTACTCGTTGAAGGCGTTCTGCATGTTCGCGATCATCTGCCGGTCGTCGTCGTGCAGATCGACGGCGGCGAGCTCGGTGAACAGGTCGGTGACCGTCTGGGTGTCGTCGGCCAGGTCCGTCTTGAGGTCGGCCGGCGTCGGCGAGAGCAGGGCCTTGTAGCCGTCCACCTTCAGCTCGCTGGCCCGGGTGTCGAGCTGGCGGATCAGCTTGGAGGCGGTCAGGTGGTTGCGTTCCTGGTCCTGGAGGTCGCGCACGTGCGAGGACAGGATCAGGGCGGCGAGGTTGCTGATGACGGCGACCGCCAGCCCGATGCCGCCGAGCAGGGCCAGCCTGCGACCGATGGTGAACCTGATTCCGCGCACCACTGTTCCCCCGACGCCGCCGTGCCGGTCCCGTCGGACGAGGGGACCCATCACTCGTTCGGCACAAGCACCGGGTCGCTGAAGCCCCGGCTGAAAATGCGGGCGCCGGAAGCGAATGTCAGGTTGGCAGGCATGGTGAACGTCGGATACACCCTGATGTGCGAGCAGACCGACCCACGCGACCTGGTGCGCCAGGCCGCGGCCGCCGAACAGGCCGGTTTCCCCCTCGCCGTGATCAGTGACCACTTCTTCCCGTGGCTCGACACCCAGGGGCACAGCCCCAACGCCTGGGCCACGCTCGGCGCCGTCACCCAGGTCACCGAGACCCTGGAACTGATGACGTACGTGACCTGCCCGACCGGCCGCTACCACCCGGCGGTGGTCGCCCAGCAGGCGGCGACCGTCGGCCTGCTCAGCAACGGCCGGTTCACCCTCGGCCTGGGATCGGGCGAGAACCTGAACGAGCACATCACCGCCCGGGGCTGGCCGCCGGTGAACATCCGGCACGAGATGCTGGAGGAGGCCGTCGACATCATCGGCGCGCTGTTCGACGGCGGCTACGTCAGCTACTCGGGCAAGCACTTCCGGGTGGACTCGGCCAAGCTCTGGGACCTGCCCGAGCGGCGCGTGCCGATCGGTGTCGCGGTCGGCGGACCGCAGTCGGTGCGGGCGTTCGCGCCGAAGGCCGAGGTGTTCATCTCCACCGACCCGGACGCCGCGCTGACCAGACAGTGGGACGAGCTCAGCAGCGTCCCCGCCCGCAAGGTCGGCCAGCTGCCGATCTCCTGGGACGCCGACCGGGACGCCGCGGTGCAGCGCGCCCACGAGCAGTTCCGCTGGTTCGCCGGGGGCTGGAAGGTGAACTCCGAGCTCCCCTCGACCGCCGGTTTCGACGCCGCCAGTCAGTTCGTGAAACCCGAGGACGTCGCCCAGCAGATTCCCTGCGGCACAGACGTCGAGGCGATCGTGAAGGCCCTAACGCCGTTCGCCGAGGCGGGATTCACCGACGTGGCCCTGATCCAGATCGGCGGGGACCGGCAGAAGTCGTACATCGAGGCGGCGGAGCAGGAGATCCTGCCCGCGATCCGCGAAAAGCTCGGCTGATCAACCGGTCCGGACGGGACGGCCTCGCTCGACGGCGTCATGGACGACGTCGGTGAGCGAGCCCCTCCGGGCGAAGGCGGCCCGCTGGCGTTCCGCTCCGGTGCCGTGCTCCAGCACCTGGTGCAGGGCGTCCTCCACCCGGTCCAGGTCACCGTGCCGGACCAGGGCCGGCCGCACCCGGTCGACCAGCTGCTGCACCCGGGCCCGGGCCGGAATTGCCTGTCCTGTCAGAGGATCCACCAGGTCGGCGGTCAGCCCGTAACGTGACGCCCGCCAGGCGGCGCCACGCAGCAGCTCGGGCCGGGCCTGCGGCCACGGGTCACCCGAACCGGCCACGGCCGCATCCACCAGGGCCCGGCAGAGCGCGGCCACCGGCACCGCGCTACCCGGCTCAGCCCCCACGTCGGCCACCCGGATCTCGATCGTGGGATACCGGGCCGAGAGCCGGGCGTCGAAGTAGACCATGCCGGTGTCGAGGATGACGCCCGCGTCGATCAGCGAGTCGACCATCGCGTGGTATTCGGCCGGGTCGCGGAACGGCGCGGTGGGCCCGGCGGCCGGCCAGCGGTCCTGCACCTGCCGCCGATAGCTGGCGTACCCGGTGTCGACACCGCGCCAGAAGGGCGAATTCGCGCTGATCGCCAGCAGCACCGACAGCCAGGGCTGGATGCCGTTGAGGGCGGCGATTCCCTCCGTCTCCGACGCGATGCCGACGTGCACGTGACAGCCACAGGTCAGCACCTCGGAGGCGGTCGGCCCGTAGCCGGCGATCATCCGCAGGTACCGCTCGTCGGGGAACGGCGTGGGATCGGTGGCGACCGGGCTGGTGGCCAGCGCCGCCACCCGGACACCGTGCCGGGCGGCGAGCCCGGCCAGGCCACGCCGGCGCTGCTCCAGGTCGTCCGCGAGCTCGTCCAGTTCGATCCGGGGGCGCGACCCGGTCTCGGCCTGCTCCTGCTGGAGTTCGTGCTCGATGCCCTCGTGCCCGCCCGCGGTCACCCGTGGACCGGCCGGACTCGGCACGCCCTCCTCGTCGACCAGGAGGAATTCCTCCTCCACCCCGACCGTGCGCCTGGTGCTCATGGCGTCAGTGTGGCGACGATCAGCTCTCCACGCGCGGCGAGCGCTCGCGGTACTCGTCGATCAGTTCCGAAGCCCGCGCTTTGGTCAGGGAGCCGGGCAGTTCCTCGCCGACCTCGCGGGCGAGCGTCTCCAGGTAGCTCAGCTGGGCACCGGTGGCCGGCTCGTCCCCGGTGACCCACTCCTCCGGCGGCTTGCTCGTGCTGGCGGCCACCGACTCGTCGTCAAGACCATTGTTCTGGCTCATGCCCGCAGACCCTAGGTGGCACACCCGCCCGGCGCGCGTCGAGACGGACACCGAAACCCGATTCAGATCCGGCAGTTCCGTCCGGTGGAGGCGTTGTCGCGGATCGTCGAGGGATCGACGGACAGGTCCATCGCCAGGCCTCCCGGACGCACCGCGACCGAACGCAGACTGGTGCCGTCGGGCAGGTCGAGGTCGACGGTGCGCGGGGCCAGGCGGCTCGTGCCGTCGTCGTTCTTCAGCAGGTCGCCGGCGAACAGCGAGACCAGGCCGAGGCCGACCGTGCGGCCGCCGATCACCACCGACTCCGGGGTGACCGTCATCGTGTCGCCGCCCGCCTCCAGCGCCGCCAGCACCTTCACCGGTTCGCCGGCCAGCTCGTCCTTCAGGGTGACGGCGAGCAGGCCGTCCTGTGCGCCGAGCGTGGCCCCGGCCAGTTCGGAGGTGGCGGAACCGGCGATCCCGGCCAGCCCGTCCCACCGCATCAGCACCGAGGCCTGCGCCGATCTCACCGAGGGCGGGTCGTCCAGGCCCAGGCCGCGCAGGGTCACGGTCAGTTGGCCAGGGGGAATGGTGGACGACGAGGAGCCCGCCCGCGCGTCCCGCCCGTCGAGGGACCGCACCGACGTGGTGGACAGCCCGCTGATGGTGACCTGGTCGAGTTCGCCGGTGGCGAGCTCGACCAGCACCGGGGGACCGCCGAGCGAGACATCCGGTGTGAGCTCGCCGTCGCCGGTGGCACACCGCAGCGCCTGCACCACACCGTGTTTCACGTAGCGGGTGAGCGCCACGTCGGCGATCACCGCGAGCACCAGGACGAGGATCAGGAGCCCGGCGGTGACAGTCACCCACCGGCGGCGGAACCAGCGGGTGGCCGGTGCCTGGATCACTTCTCGGTGCACGTCGCCCTCACGCGTCGGATGCGGCGGTCGCTCCCATGGAACACCATCACGGGTGATTCCGGGCTGATCCGTTCCGGTGAGCACGGTCCGGCAGCGCGATGGTGACGGTCGTGCCCTCTCCCACCACGGACGTCACCTCGACCGTTCCGCCGTGCGCCACCACCACCGCCTCGACGATGGCCAGTCCCAGCCCGGATCCGCCCTGCGCCCGGGTACGGCTCTCGTCGGCCCGCCAGAACCGCTCGAACAGCTTCGGCAGCTGATCGGCCGGGATCCCCTCGCCGTGATCGCGCACCGCGATCAGCGCCCGGTCCTGGTGCAGCCGCAGCGAGACCTCGACCGGGGTGCCGGCCGGGGTGTGCTGCACCGCGTTGCCGACCAGGTTGCGCAGCACCCGCCGCAGCCGCTCGGCATCCGCCGGAACCACCAGGGGGCCGGGCGATTCCAGGGTGAAGGTGCGGTCGTCCGCCACCACCCGGGCGTCGTCCAGCACCTCATCGGCCAGCTCGGTCAGGTCCGCGGCGGACAGGTCGAGGGGTACCTGGGCGTCCAGCCGGGCCAGCAGCGAGAGTTCCTCCACCAGCAGGCCCATCCGCCCGACCTCGGCCTCCACCTTCTCCATCGCCGCCTGCACCCCTTCCTCGCCCCGCACCGCGCCCTGGAGGTAGAGGTCGACCCAGCCGCCGATCTTGGTCAGGGGGGTGCGCAGCTCGTGTGAGGCGTCGGCGACGAACGAGCGCAGCCGGTCCTCGGCCCGGGCCCGGGCGGTGAAGGCGTCGCGCACGGCGACCGCGACCTGCTCGGTCTCGGTGCTGCCCCGCATCGGCACGGCGTCCGG
Source organism: Kineosporia corallincola (assembly GCF_018499875.1). GTDB lineage: Bacteria > Actinomycetota > Actinomycetes > Actinomycetales > Kineosporiaceae > Kineosporia > Kineosporia corallincola. The sequence continues at coordinate 7,186 of NZ_JAHBAY010000020.1, forward strand.
CCCCCGTTCGCCCCGGCCCACCGCCTGCACCGCCTCGGCCAGGTCGGTCAGCGGGCGCAGCCCGGCCCGCACGGTGAGCGCCACCAGCACGCAGAGCAGGGTGAGCGCGGCCAGCCCGGTCAGCAGCCCGATCCGGATCAGCCGCGCCACCGTCTTCAGGTCGTCCTCCCGCGACACCGCGAGCACGATCGAGTCGACGTCGACCGCCTCGTCGGCGCCGTCCAGGACGATGCTCAGGCCCTGGGAGGGGACGTCGATCGCGGCGGCGGCCTCGTCGTCGTCCACAAAAACCACCTCACCCGGTGACGCCGACGCCGCCCGGACGAGCCGCCCGGCCGGCACGTCGGGCAGCCCGAGCGCGAAACCGGCCCGGCCGTCGATCACCAGGATCAGCCCGGTGTTGTCCCCGAACAGCAGGTCGAGCTGTCGCTCGTTCACCCGCAGACCGCCCTGGTTGGCCACGTTCAGCCCGATCACCTGCTGGATCCGACCGCGCACAGTGTGGAGCCGGTCGGAGATCCGGCCGTCCAGGTAGGAGCGCAGGCCCCAGGCGGTGACGGCGGCGCTCCCGGCCAGCACCACGGTCATCGCCAGCACCACGGCCGCGAGCAGCCGGCCGCGGATGCTGCCGGGCCGCCACCTCACCCGGAAACCCTTATCGAGTAACCGAATCCGCGCACGGTGTGGATCAGCGGCTCACGGCCGTCGTCCACCTTGCGGCGCAGGTTGCTGACGAAGCGTTCCACCACCCCGGAGTCGCCCCCGAAGTCGTACTGCCAGACGTGCTGGAGGATCTGGGCCTTCGACACCACCCGGCCGGAGTTCAGCAACAGGTAGTGCAGGAGCCGGAACTCGGTGGGCGACAACCGGATCGGCACACCGCCCCGGGTCACGCTGTGCACCTCCTCGTTGAGTTCCAGGTCGGCCACGCGCAGCGTGGCACTCTGCTCGCCCGGCCGGGCCCGGCGCAGCAGCGCCTCCAGCCGGGCCACCACCTCGACCACGCTGAACGGCTTGGTGACGTAGTCGTCCGCCCCCAGCCGCAGACCCCGCACCCGGTCCTCGACCGCGTCTCGGGCGGTCAGGAACAGCACCGGGAGGTCGTCGCCCCGGGACCGCAGCAGTTGCACCAGCTCGAACCCGTCGAGGCCGGGAAGCATCACGTCGAGCACCAGCGCATCCACCCGGCCGCCGGAGATCGCCGTCAGCGCGGCGGGCACACCGGTGACCGCCGAGACCTCGAAACCGGCGAACCCCAGCGCGGAGACCAGCAGCTCACCGATGCCCGGGTCGTCGTCCACCACGAGGATCCGTCCGGCGCCGCTCACCCGGACATCCTCCCATCTGATGATTCCGGCCGAACCCGACCACGGATCGTGTCGGCTGCCTGCACAATGCCGGGAGCCGGACGGGTGGCGGGTGCCGCGTTTCGTCAGCTGCTGGTAACCGTGACCGATGGAGAGCCGTGACGCAGGCCCGGAACATCTCGTGGACCGGGCACGTCCTCCGGCACGCCCCGGTCGCCGGGCTCGTGCTGTCCGCCGCCACCCCGCTGGCGGCGCTGGTGCCGGCCCGGGCCGCGGCCTTCCTCACCCAGTCGGTGAACTGCCTGCTCGCGATCTACCTGGCGACCGTCACGGTGGTGCTGCTGCGCCGCAACCTGCGGCGCGACATCGCCGAGGAGAACGAGATCCAGGTCTGGCGGTACCTGCTGCTGGGTGCGCTGATCCTGGCCGTCGCCGTGCTCGCCGGGCAGAGCGCGGCCCTGCTCGCGCCGGACGTCTACCCGGGCGGCGCCGACCTGGGCTGGATCGTGTTCACCGTCGGCTGCGTCACCGCCGGGCCGTTCTTCTACCAGGGGCTGGTGCGCTGGAAACGGGTGCGCACGGCGCTGGCCGACCCGGCCGATGTGCTCAACGGAGTCGGCGCCTGGATGGTCGTGGTGGCCATCGCCAATCTGCTGCACGAGCCGCACACCGCCGACGGGATGCTCGAGTTCTGGCGGTTCGAGGCGGGTTACGCGCTGATCGCCGCCGGCGTGGTGCTGCTCGGCTCGGTGCTGGTCATCGCCCGGCTGAGCGGGCTCGGCGCCGACGGCCGGGCCTGGCTGGTGGCCGCCGCGATGGCCATGCCGCTGCTGGTGGCGGTGGCCCCGCTCACCCTCGGCGAAGGGCCCCGGTCGTACCGGGCCGCCACCGCGCAGGGCCTGATCCTGGTCGCCGTGGCGCTGATCGGGCTGGCCGCGCAACGCCCGGCCCGGTTCTCCGAGGTACGGCCCGCGATGACCGAGTCCACCACTGCCGGCGCCCTGACCGTGCTGGTGGCCGGCGTGCTGGTGCTGATCCGGCAGGCACTCTCGGCGGAGCCCGACCACCTGGTCACCGGCCTGTCCGGGCTCGCGGTGCTGGGGGCCAGCTTCCGGTTCTTCACCGTCGTGCGCGACCTGGCGGTGCTGGCCCGGGCCCGCGAGGAGGCCCTGACCGACGAGCTCACCGGCGTAGCCAACCGCCGGGCCATGGTGCTGGCCGTCGACCACGCCCTGGCCCAGGGCCGTCCCCTGGCGCTGCTGCTGATCGACCTCGACCGATTCAAGATCATCAATGACCGTTACGGCCACGCCGTCGGTGATCGCCTGCTGCAAGACGTGACTGCCAGCTTCCGGCGGCAGATCCCGGACGACGGCCTGCTCGCCCGGCTCGGCGGCGACGAGTTCGCGGTGCTGCTCACCGGCACCGGCGCGCAGGACGCCGAGCGCACCGCCGATCGTCTGGTCGAGGCCGGTGCCACCTACCGCAGCCTGGACGGGCGTCCCCTGCGGGTCTACGCCAGCGTCGGCGTGGCCCGCAACGACGTGCCCGGCATGCCCGGGGTCGAGCTGCTGCGCCGGGCCGACGTGGCGATGTACCGGGCCAAGTCGTCGGGCGGCGGGGTCGGGCGTTACGACTCGGCCCTCGACGCGGCCGCGCAGGAGGAACTGGACCTGGCCGAGGACCTGCAATGGGTGTGCTCGCAGCCGTCCGTGGTCGCCGAGCAGATCAAGGTGTTCTTCCAGCCCCAGGTGCGTCTGCACGACCAGCGGGTGGTGGGGGCCGAGGCTCTGGCCCGCTGGCAGCACCCGCGGCACGGCCTGCTGGGCCCGTCGCGGTTCATCGACCTGGTCGAGAACCAGGGCCTGATGGGTGTTCTCACCGAGCGGATGCTGCACGAGGCGGCCACCCAGTGGCACCGCTGGCGGGCACAGGGCCGCGAGCTGCGGGTGTCGGTCAACCTCTCGGCCGGTTTCCTGGCCGAGCCCCGGCTGCTGGAGATTCTGGACGACGTGCTGCGACGCGACATCGACCCGGCGCAGTTCGTCATGGAGATCACCGAGACCGGGTTCATGGTGGACCCACAACTGGCCGCCGGCACGATCCGGGCGATGGCCGAGCGCGGCTTCGCGATCAGCATCGACGACTACGGCACCGGCTACTCGTCACTGAGCTACCTGAACGACATCCCGGCCACCGAGCTGAAGATCGACCGCACCTTCACCCAGCGCATCCTGCGCGACGACCGCACCGCGGCGATCGTGGCCGGCACCGGCCAGATCGCGCACCGGCTGAACATGCGCCTGCTGGTGGAGGGTGTGGAGGACGAGGCCACCCTGGCCGAGCTCGGTGAGCTCGGCTGCGACGAGGCCCAGGGCTACCTGTTCTCCCCGCCCCTGTCCACCGACGCGTTCCTGGCCTGGCTGGAGCGGCACGAGACCGCGCTGGACTCCGCGCCCGGCACCGCCGTCCCGGCCTGAGGGCTACTTCGCCAGGAACTCGGCGAGGTGCGTGGCGTGGTTGCCGGCCCGCGTGAGCCCGCCAGCACCAGTACCCCCACACCGATCACGATGAGCACGTCACCCACGCTGAACACGTTGGCGAAGGGGACGCCCGCGGGCACCGCGAGGACGTCACCGAGCCAGAGCAGGTGCGGATCGGGCAGCACCGCCGAGTTCGCGAATCCGCCCGAGCGCTCCAGGCCGGCCGTGCGCGTCGCCCACTCCGACGAGGGCAGGGTGCCGCCGTTCACCAAGATCGCCAGCCCGTTCAGCAGGGCACCCAGCGCGATCAGCCAGATCCCCCGCACCGAACGGTTCAGCCAGAGGAATCCGCCGGCCAGCGCGTAGGTCAGCAGATGCACCGAAACCCCAACCCGGCCAGGGAGTTCCGGAAAGACGGAGAAGACCAGCACCTGCGCCGCCAGCGCCACCACGAGCAGGCCCCAGGCGCGGATCCGGATCTGCCCGAGCCGCAGCAGACTCCCCCCGGTCAACGGCACGAGCAGCACCAGCAACAGGGCGAGAACCCCGACGATCACGCGGGTTTCTCCTGCGGGGAGGAATGCCCCAGGGCACGCACGGACGGCTCGATCCGGGCCAGCGCCTGGGTGGACTGCACCGAGGCGACGTCGTGCAACTGCCCGATCGCGTTCTCCCGGCGGTGGGCGTCCCACTCGACGATCCAGCGGTCGAACTCGCCGGCCGACAGCGGCGCCTGCACGGTGTAGCCCTGAATCACCTCGCAGCCGAGAACTTCCAGATGACGCCAGGTCTCGACGTCTTCCACGCCCTCGGCCACCACCCGCAGCCCGAGGTTGTGACCGAGTTCCACGGTCGACTTCACGATGATCTGGTTGTTGTCGTCGTGGGTCATGCCGATGATGAAGCTGCGGTCGATCTTCAGCTCGTCCACCGACAGCCGCTTGAGGTAGGCCAACGACGAGTAGCCGGTGCCGTAGTCGTCGATCGCGATCTTCACGCCGGACGCGCGCAGCATGGCGAGCACCGCGACCGCCCGGTGCGGGTCGGTCATCACGGTGTTCTCGGTGACCTCCAAAGTGAGCAGCCCCGGCGCCACCCGGTACCGCTCCAGCAGGGCCTCCACCTGCTCGGGCAACCGGACGTCGGCCAGATGACGCACCGACAGGTTCACCGCCACCCCGATCCAGCGTCCCTGGTCCAGCCAGACCCGCACCTGCCGGATCGCCTGTTCCAGCACCACCAGGGTGAGCTGGGTGATCAGCTCGGTGGTTTCGGCCACCGGGATGAACACCTCCGCCCCCAGCAGGCCACGCTCGGGATGTTGCCAGCGCACCAGCGCCTCGGCCCCGACCACCAGGCCGGTGCGCACGTCGCACTTCGGCTGGTAGTACACGGTGAGCTGGTCACCGGCCAGGGCGTCGTGCAGCTGGGTGAGCAGCAGCAGCCGCTCGGTGGTGTTCTCGTCCTTGGTCGGGTCGTAGACGGCCACGCCACCCCCGTTGCCCTTGGCCAGGTACATCGCGATGTCGGCCTTGGCCAGCAGGTCGGCGCTGCTGCGGGCGTGCTGCGGGGCCAGGGCGATGCCGATGCTGGCGCGTACCTCCAGCCGGATCCCGGCCACGCTGACCGGCTCGTCCAGGGTGGCCGTCAGCCGGCCGGCCAGCTCCAGGGCCTGGCCCAGCGGCGGCGGACCGGCCTCCGGCAGCTCGGTGAGCACGGCGAACTCGTCGCCGCCGAGCCGGGCCACGGTCACGTCACCCGGCACCGCCGAGCGCAGCCGGTGCCCGATGTCGCAGATCAGCGCGTCACCGGCCTCGTGGCCGAGGGTGTCGTTGATTTCCTTGAAGTGGTCGAGGTCGATGAACATGACGCCGATCGCGCCGCCCTCGTCCGGCCGGTCCGCCAGCCTCTGGTCGAGCTGGGAGAGGAAGAACGAGCGGTTGGGCAGGTCGGTCAGGCTGTCCCGCCAGGCGTTGTCCCGGTGTTCCAGGGCCAGTTTGGAGATCTCGTTGACCGCCACGACCGGCACCAGCAGCAACGGCGAGAGCCAGAGCGAGAAGTCGGTGACCGCCAGGAAGACCGGGGCCATGGCCACCATCGAGCCGGAGATGGCCAGCTGCTGGCGCACATCAGCCCAGAGCCGGCGCAGGCCCGGCGGCCGGCCCGAGGCCAGGGCGATGACCGTGAGCACCAGCCCCATGTTGACCAGCAGATAGACAAAGGCTGCGAGCAGCGCGGCGGCCACACCAGTGTCTTTGAACGCCCCCGGCACCAGGAAGTCCTGATCGGAGATCAGGCAGTAGGCCCACCGGGCGGCCGCGGCCGACAGCACGTACTGGGCCAGGTTGAACACCGGCCGGGACCAGTGCTTGCCACGTTTCAGGTCGTCGACGACCAGGGGGATGATCTGCGCCAGGATGACCAGGCCGATCGGGGCGACGAAGATCAGCGCGACGGCGAAGGTGGTCGACAGCGTCAGCACGCACGAGATGGCGTCGCGCAGCGCCACTTCCACCTGCACCAGCTCGCCCACGATGACGCCGAGCAGGAGCAGCAGCACCACGCCGCGGTGGATGCCGAACGTCGCCTGCTCGACCAGCACCGCACCGAGGATCCAGACCAGGAGCGGCAGGGCGAGCAGGACGACGACGGTCAGATAGACGCCGAGTGGCGTGACCGGCGGGATCCGACGCCGGAGCGTCATGGTGGACCCGGTGCCGGTCATGCCACCCTTCCTCCCCGGACCGAACCGGATCCGGATCGTTCTCGGGCCGGTCGGGTCAGGTCCGGCCGGCCGTACGAATGGGGAAATGGGAGGCACGACTCCCGGTCAGCGTCGATCGGCGCGGTTCAGCGCACGATCACCACTTGTACGGCGCGCCCACCACCATGGCCAGACTGACGAGAGCCGTCACGACACCGGCGGCCTTCACGTACGCCATTGCCTTCTTCTCGTTCACCGAAGCCTCCTCGTTTCCGACCGGACACCTGCCGCGTGCCGGTGCGCGGGCCGAGAGGACGGGGGTCCACGCCGAGCCACCCGTCGGCTCCTTGAGCAACTGCGTCCAGGACGCAATCCACCTCGACCGACCGATTATCACCACAATTGCCCCGATTTGGGTACTTGCATGACAGATACGCCGGTCTGGGCAGGTCGTGACGAAAAACTTGTCACGCCTTTAATATCGAACATCACGCGGTGCACACAGCGGCAAAACGCTGCGACCTGGGTCACACAGCAATGACCCAGGTCGCGACTCGCCGTGGTTCACACGGCGTGGATACGGCTCCGGCCGAAGGCGATCGCCCGGCACGCCAGGTAGATGGCGAAGGAGATGGTGGTGACGTAGGGGCTGATCGGGATGCTGCTGCCGAGGGCCAGCAGGATGCCGCCGATCATCGACGTGGTGGCGAACAGGATGCTCAGCACGGTCGCGCCCGCCGTGGTGGAGGCCAGCCGCACCGCCGCGGCTCCCGGGGTGACCACGATGCTCAGCACCAGCAGGGCACCGACCACCTGCACCGACATCGCCACGACCAGGCCCAGCAACACCATGAACAGCAGCGAGAGCGGCCCCATCGGCACGCCCCTGGCCTGCGCCACCTCCGGGTCGGTGCTGGCGAACGACAACGGCCGCCAGATCAGCAGCATGGCCACCGCGACCACCACCGAGATCACCGCCAGCCAGCTCAGGGCGGGCGTGTCGATGGCCACGATCTGCCCGGTCAGCAGGCCGAACTTGTTCGCCGCCCGGCCCTCGTAGAGCGCCAGGAACAGCACGCCCAGGCCGAGGCCGAAGGGCATCAGCACGCCGATCCAGGAGTTGCGGTCCCGGGCCCGCACGCCGAGCAGACCGATCAGCACGGCCGCCGCGATCGAGCCGACCAGCGACCCGGCCACCACGTTCAGCCCGAGCAGCAGGAAGCCCGAGGCTCCGGCGAACGACAGCTCGCTGATGCCGTGCACGGCGAAGGGCAGGTCGCGCATCACCACGAAGGTGCTGATCAGACCGCCGACGACGCCCAGGATCAGCCCGGCCAGCAGCGAGTTGTGCACCAGCGGCAGCAGCTCGGAGTAGTCGGTGAAGTTGAAGATCTTGTCCCAGCTCATGACTGCTCCGCCGGTTCCACCGGTTCGGGATCGCCGTGGGCGTGCACCGGATGGTCCGGCACCCCGACGACGACCAGCTGGTCACGCACCCTGAACACGTCGACCGGCGAGGAGTACAGCCGGGTCAGCGTCTCCGAGGTCATCACCTCGTCCACCGGGCCGATCGTGAACCGGCCTCCGGCCAGGTACAGCACCCGGTCGACGTAGGGCAGGATCGGATTGATCTCGTGGGTCACGAACACCACGCCGGTGTCGTGCTCACGCCGTCGCCGGTCCACCACGGCCGAGACCTCACGCTGGTGGTTCAGGTCGAGCGAGAGCAGCGGCTCGTCGCACAGCAGCAACCGCGGGTCGCAGGCCAGGGCCTGGGCGATCCGCAGCAGCTGCTGCTGGCCGCCGGACAGCCGGGAGGCCGGGGCGTCGGCGAACCGGCTCGCCCCGACCTCGGCGAGCGCCGCGTCGACGCGTTCCCGGCGCTGCCGCCGGTTCAGCGCCGGCAGCCCCCACCGGTGCCCGTCCAGGCCGTAGCCGACCAGGTCTCGGGCCCGCACCGGGGTCAGCGGGTCGAACCGGCGCTGCTGCGGCACGTAGCCGACCTCACGCCGGGCGTCCGTCGGCGGCTTGCCGAGCACGCTGATGGTTCCGGCCGAGAGCGGCTGCAACCCCAGCAGACAACGCAACAGGGTGGTCTTGCCGGAGCCGTTGGCGCCGAGCACGGCGACGAACTCCCCCGGCCTCACCGTCAGGTCCAGGTCTTTCCAGAGCGGCTCGCCCGCGTCGAATCCCAGCGCGGCGCCGCTCAGGCGCACGAGTTCGGCGCCGTCCTCAATCTCGCTCATCATCCGAGCGCCGAGGTTACCGCCTCGACGTTGGCCTTCATCCAGCCGACGTAGTCCTGCCCCTCGGGCAGGGTCTCCGTCACGCCGACCGTGGGCACCTGGTCGGTCTTGGCCTGGGCCAGCAACTTCTCGGTCTCGGTGCTGGTGGTCTGCTCGTTGTAGACGAACGCCTTCACGTCGCCGGAGGAGAAGATCTTCAGCGTGTCGTTGAGCACCGACACCGAGATGTCGTTGCCCTCCTCGACCGCCTCGCTGAACGCCTCCGGGGTCTTGTTCTCCAGCCCCATGTGCTCGAGCAGGTAGAGCGGCACCGGCTCGGTGATCGCCACGCCCTCGCCGTCGTACTTGTCCTTGGCGTCGTCCTCGAGCTTGATGACGGCGTCCAGCTCGGTGTTGAAGGCCTCGGCGTTGGCGGTGAACTCGGCCGCCTTCGCCGGCAGCGCCTCGCCCAGGTCGGCGGCGATCTGCGTGGCGACCTTCTGCACGCTCTCCAGGTCGTACCAGACGTGCTCGTTGAACTCGCCGTGCTCGTGCTCGTCGGATCCGGTGTCGGAAGCAGCATCCGAATCGCTGTCCAGCCCGGAGACGTCGACCGCGTTGATCACCGCCGGCGAGGAGTCGGAGGCCTCCAGCATCTGGTCGATGAAGTCGTCGTAACCGCCGCCGTTCTCGATCACCACGTCGGCCTTGGACACCGCCAGCTGGGTGCGGGTGTCGGCCTCGTAGGAGTGCGGGTCCTGGCTGGCGCTACTGATCACCGACGTCACCTCGACCGCGTCACCGCCGATCGTGGCGGCGATGTCGCCGTACACGTTGGTCGACGCCACCACGTTCACCGTGCCACCCGACGAGTCGGCCGAGCCACCGCTGCCGGAACCACCGCAGGCCGACAGCCCGAGCACCGTCACGGTGCCGATCGCCAGGGCCGAGCCGAACTTCAACGCCACCACGACGCCGTCCTTCCGAAGAGACAATCCGTCTGCCGATCGGCAGGTTACTTGAGAATGATCCTCAGTAGCGTTTTCAAGCTATCAGACGATGGCTTTGCAACCCGAACGGGCGAACGAGCGTCAGTGGTGAGACGATCACGGTGGATCTTGTGAGTCGCACCATTCATGGCTATCCGGACAACACAGACAGGTAGGGGTGGAGGCGTCATGGGCCAGAGCACGGGCACCCGATCAACGGCGTCCACGACCGGTTCTTCCGGCTCCGACCAGCAGGAACCGTCGACCACGGCGAGTCCTGCCGGTGGCCTGGAGCCCTCCGGCAGCGGCAACGGCCGCCGCAGCCTGCTGAGCCGCCGCAAGGACGCGGCCGGGCCGGCCACCGACGTCAACGGCGGTGACAACGGCGGCCGCACGGGCGACACCATCGCCTACCGGCCCGCGCCGGAGCGCAAGCGCTCCGGTTTCCTCACGGCCGCCCTGGTCGTGGCGGTGCTGATCGTGTCGGGGGCGCTCGCCCTGAACCTGACCACGAATGCCCTCGACCGGCTGAACCCGTTCAAGGACATGTTCAAGAACGAGACCGTCGACCGTTCCGGCCCGGCCGTGCTCCAGTCCATCCAGGACATGGGCCAGTTCGAGGCCGCCAGCGGCTACTACGAGCTCGTCGTCGACGTGGAGAAAGACGTCAAGCCGGTGCCGTCGTTCCTGGCCGGTGAGCGCACGCTGTTCATCGCCGCCGGGTCGGTCGACGTCGGGGTCGACCTGTCCAAGCTGGGCGACGGGGCGGTCACGGTGAACTCCGACCGCACCGAGGCCACCATCAGCCTGCCCGCCCCCACCTTCGGCACGCCGGCCATCGACTACGACCGCAGCTACGTGTACAGCCAGGACCGCGGCATCTTCGACCGGGTGAAGGACGCGTTCAGCGACAACTCCTCCGAGACCCAGCAGCTGTACGCGCTGGCCTCGCAGCGGCTCACCCAGGCCGCCACCGAGACCGAGGAGCTGCGCGAGCGCGCCGAGAAGAACACCCGCAGCACCCTGGAGGGCCTGCTGGAGTCGCTCGGCTACACCGACGTCACGGTGAACTTCGCCGACGCGTAGATCGATCGAACAAGGGGACGACGAGGAGCTGCTCCTCGTCGTCCCCTTGTTCATGTGCGCCCCCTAGAGTCGCGCGGTATGGACATTCTCGACACCGTGGTGCAGCCGTACGCCTGGGGCTCCCGCACGGTCATCGCCGGGATCCAGGGGCGGTCGGTGCCGTCCGAGGGGCCGGAGGCCGAACTGTGGATGGGCTCCCACCCCTCGGCGCCCTCGAAACTCACCCGCGACGGCCAGGAGCTGACGCTCGACCAGGTCGTTGCCGCCGACCCGGACGGTGAGCTGGGGCGAGCCTGTGCCGAACGCTTCGGCGGGCGGCTGCCGTTCCTGATGAAGATCCTGGCGGCGGAGAAGGCCCTGTCGATCCAGGTGCACCCCGACCGGCCCCGGGCCGAGGCCGGTTTCGCCGAGGAGAACGCGCGCGGCCTGGTCCGGGGCGAGGCCGCGCGCAACTACGTGGACGACTGGCCCAAGCCGGAAGTGCTCTGCGCCGTGACCCCGTTCGAGGTGCTCGCCGGTTTCCGCGAGCCGCGTGAGGCCGCCCGGCTGATGCGCGACCTGGAGGTCGGCCGGCTGGCCCCGGCGGCCGGTGAACTCGAGGCCACCGGTGACCTCAAGGCCGTGCTCGAGCAGCTGCTGAACTGGCCCGCCGACGACCGGGAGGCCCTGGTCGGCGAGGTGGTGGCCGCCTGCTCCCGGGTGACCGGCCCGGCCGCCTACGACGCGGTGGTGCGGATGTCGGCCGATCACCCGGGCGACCTCGGCCTGGTCGCCTCGCTGCTGATGAGGCACCAGGTGGTCGAGCCCGGCCAGGCGCTGTTCATGGCGGCCGGCGGTCTGCACGCCTACATCCGGGGCACCGGGGTGGAGTTGCTGGCCAACTCGGACAACGTGCTGCGGGCCGGTCTCACGCCCAAGCACGTCGACGTGCCCGAGCTGCTGCGGTTGGTCGATCCAGCCGTCGAGGTGCCGGTGGTGGCGCCGCGGCCGCTGGGCGACGGCGTGTACGTCTATGACACACCGGTGCCGGAGTTCCGTCTGCACCGGATCGAGGCCGGTGACGCCGAGGTGACGCTGCCCGGCGAGGGGCCGCGCATCGTGCTGTGCCTGACCGGATCGGCCGTGCTGCGGCGGGCCGGCGGGGAGAGCGTGAAGCTGGAGCCCAGCCGGTCCTGCTTCCTGCCGGACGGCGACGGCGTGGTGACGGCGAGCGGGCCGGGCGAGCTGTTCGTCGCCGGTACCGGCGATCTGGCCTAGGGTTTCGAGCAGAACGGGGGACGACGAGGAGCAGCTCCTCGTCGTCCCCCGTTCTGGGTTCTCGCCGGACTACTGCTGCTTGAGCCGCTGCTCGTAGCCGACCAGCTTCACGCAGGTGGCCAGCGCGTGCACGGCCGCCTCGAGGTCTTCCTGGGTCGGGAAGGTCGGGGCGATGCGGATGACCGAGTCGGCCGGGTCCTGGCCGAGCGGGTGGGTGGCACCGGCCGGGGTGAGCACGACGCCGATCTCGGCGGCGCGGGCCACCACGTCGGTCGCGCAGCCCTCCGGCACGGTGAGGGTGATGAAGTAGCCGCCCTTGGGCTCGGTCCAGGTGGCCAGGCCGGTGCCACCGAGCTGCTCACCCAGGATGCGCAGGGTGGCGTCGAACTTGGGGCCGATCAGCGCGCGGTGCTTCTCCATGTGGGCGAACACGCCCTCGGCGTCGCCGAGGAACGTGGCGTGGCGCAGCTGGTTGATCTTGTCCGGGCCGATCGAGCGCTTGCCCAGGTTGCTCAGCCACCACTTGATGTTGGCCTCGGAGGCGCCGAAGAAGCCGACACCGGCCCCGGCGAAGGTGATCTTCGAGGTGGAGCCGAACACGAACACCCGGTCGGCGTGGCCGGCGGCGGTGGCCAGACCGAGCAGGTCGGCGATCTCCACCCGCTCGTCGGTGAGGTGGTGCACCGCGTACGCGTTGTCCCAGAAGATACGGAAATCCGGTGCGGCGGTGGGCATCTCGGCCAGCTGCCGGACCGTCTCGTCGGAGTACACGGTACCGGTGGGGTTGCTGTACTTCGGGATCGCCCAGATGCCCTTGATCGAGGCATCCTCGGCGACCAGGCGGGTCACGACCTCCATGTCCGGGCCGGACTCGGTGAGCGGCACCGGGATCATCTCGATGCCGAACCGCTCGCAGATCGAGAAGTGGCGGTCGTAGCCGGGAACCGGCGCGAGGAACTTGATCGGGCCCTGGTCGACCCAGCGCTCCTGGGCACCCGGCAGCTTGCTCAGCAGGGCCTGCACGAACGCGTCGTGCATCAGCTCCAGGCTGGAGTTGCCCGCCGCGAGCAGCTGGGCCACCGGCACCTGGAGCACCGGGGCGAAGATCTCGCGCAGTTCTTGCAGGCCGTTCAGCCCACCGTAGTTACGGGTGTCGGTGCCGTCGGCGGCCTTGAAGGTGGCGGCACCGGGCAGCGTCAGCAGTTCGTCGGCCAGGTCGAGCTGATCGGCCGCCGGCTTCCCCCGGGTCAGGTCGAGCTTCAGGCCGCGGCCCGCCAGCTCCGAATAGTCCTGCCGAGCGCTGTCGAGGAGCGCGGTAAGGTCCTGCGCGCCCAAGTCGGTGGTCATCGTCTCTCTCCCGGGGAGCTGCTGATTGGCATGTGCCGGGAAAAGACTTTACCGGCGTCACCTGGCAACGCCGCCAGCGGATTACCATCCGCCCCAGTTGGCCCGCTTGTCCCGCCGGTCGGTGATTTTCGGCCACCGCCCGGCGGTTTCGAAAGATTTCCGTCAGCCCGGCCAGGACGCGAGCGCAGTCCGGGCCTCGTGCCAGGCTGCGGCGAACAACTTTTCGTCGTGCTCGGCCGCACCGGCGATCCGGCCGTGCAGCAGACCGAACGTGAATCCGTTCTCGCCCTCGCCGAACGCCCGCACCGCGAGCTCACGCAGCCGGGTCCGCTCCACCACACCGTCCTGGTGGTCGCCCAGTGTCTCGGTGATGCCCTCCATCGACCTGGCCACGGCCTTGGCCGGTTTGCCGATCACCGGCCGGGCCGCCTCGGCGGCGTAGCGGGCACGCTTGGCCTTGATCCTGACCTCGTGCAGATGGAAGTCGTGCTCCGGGCTGCCGACCGTCTCACCCTCCAGCACCGCGACGTGGGCTGCCACCCGCCGGGCGGCCTTGCGCACCGCCCTGCGCAGCTCGCGCTCGGCCGGGGCGGTGGCCCGGGCGGTCACCGGCGGGGCGGCGAGGAACTGCTCCAGCGCGGTGATCAGGGCCAGGTAACGATCGCTGTCCAGGGCGGCCACGGCCCGCCGGTGCGCCTTCTTGTGCTCGGCGTCCAGCTCCAGCCGGATCCGCCGGGCGACCGGGCCCAGCACCAGTTCGGCCGGCAGTTCCCCGACGTCCGTCAGCAGCTTCTGCCGGATCACCTCGGTGTCGCGCACCGGGCCGAGCACCTCGGAGCCCAGCCACTTCAGCTCGTCGCGCAGCCCGGTGACCGAGCCCTCCTCGAACAGCGGCCGGAAGGTGGCCAGTGCCGTGCGCAGCCGGCGGGTGACCACGCGCATCTGGTGCACGGCGTCGTCGGTGTTCAGGCGCACCCGCGGGTCCATCGCCACCAGCTGGGCGAACTGCGCGGCCAGGTAGTCCTGGGCCAGGTCACCGGCGGCGACCGGGGCGACCGCCACGACCTCCGCCGGGCGGCCCTTCTTCCCCGGTTTCGAGGGGGCGGGTTCCGGGTGCGACGCCCCGTTCCCCATCCGCTCGGCCAGGGCCCGGCCGATCTTCGACTGGACGTCGGAGGGCCGGGCGCCCGCGGCCAGCAGCCGTTCCCGTGCCACCGTCAGCAGGTCGAGGTCGCCGTCGACCAGCTCCACCTCGATCTCGCGCCAGGAGACCACGCTGGTCTTCTCGCCCAGGGAGTGGGCCGACACCAGATCGTCGGCGACCTCGGCCAGCACCGTGCCGTCCGCGGCGTGCAGCTCACGCACCGTGCGCGTGGTCGAGATCAGCGCGACCGGCGCCACCTGCGCCCCCAGCAGCTGCACCCGGACCAGGCCGAGCAGGGCGGGCGGCACGTTGCGCACGTTGCGGCCCAGCGGCTTGCGAATCTCCAGGCGGCTGTAGGCGTCACCCTTGATCGGCTGCTTCAGCTTCAGGTGCCAGCCCTCGTCGTCACCGCCGGTGCGCCGCCGCAGCGTGGTGCCGCCGCGGATCAGCCGGAAGTCGTCGCTGTCCAGGTAGGTGGCCTCCAGCTGGTGCTCCACGGCCCGGCCGACCGAACCGACGCCGGGCAGCCCACTCAGGTCGGGCAGGGTGAACTCCGGATCGGCATCCAGCTTGATCTCGATCTCGTGATGGGTTCCCGCCGCCATCGGCCATTCCCTCTCTGCGAACTCCGCGAACTCTCCGCGAACCAGGACGTGCATCGGTATCTGCGCCGTCACCATAAACAACCCAGATGAACAACCCTCGGTCATCGATCCGACGCGGCACGTTCAGATGCCGTACACCGACAGCGGGGCGGACCGGCCTCGCGGCCGACTGCCTAGACTGGCGCGATGCCGATGACCGCCCGTTACCCCACCACCTGCGCCCAGTGTTCGGGGCGGATCATGCCCGGCGAGGAGATCTCCAAGGCCGCGAGCAAGTGGGTGCACACCGGCTGTGCCACGGCGGCGAGCGAGAACGATTCGCTGCTGCCCGATCTGGAGCCCGCCGGGGCCGCGGCCCGGCCGGCCACCCGCACCGCCCGCACGACCGGCAAGGCCCGCAGGCCCGACATGGCCGCCCCGGAGGGGGCGCTGGAGGTCTGGACCGACGGTGCCTGTTCGGGCAATCCCGGCCCCGGCGGCTGGGCCTGGGCTACCAAGGACGGACGGCAGGACAGCGGTGGTGAGCCGAAGACGACGAACCAGCGGATGGAGGTCAGTGCCGCGCTGAACGCGATCCTGGCCCTGGAGGGCCCGCTGGTGGTGGTCAGCGACTCGACCTACGTCGTGAACTGCTTCCGCGACGAGTGGTGGCGCGGCTGGCTGGCCCGCGGCTGGGTGAACAGCCAGAAGAAGCCGGTGGCCAACCGCGACCTGTGGGAACCGCTGATCACGGCGTTCAAGGAGCGGGGTGACATCTCGTTCCGGTGGGTCAAGGGGCACTCCGGCGACACGATGAACGACCTCGTCGACCGGCTGGCGGTCGAGGCCGGAAAAAACCAGTCACAACAGGCGTAACCGGGCGCAACGGGGCAGGATGTTGGCCTGACGAAAACCGGCAGCGACACGACGGGGAGGCGCCAGGCGTGCCAGGGATCTCGCTCGGCCTTCAGAGCCCCTACGGGTTCGACGGCGACGACCTGACCAGCCCGGCGCAGGCCGCGCGGGCCGGGGCCCTCGTCGACCAGCAGTGGGAGAACCGGCCGGAGCTACCGCTGGAGTTACGCATCCACGGGGTCTCCGGCAGCACCGGCCCGGTCATTCTGGAACACCCGAACGTGGTTCAGGTGGCGGGTTCCCGGCCCACCGCGTTCTACCGCCGCTGGAGCCCGGACGGGGTGGGCCGCCCGTCGGTGCCCTGGCCGCTGGAGGCCTACGTCTGGGGCGGGCTCACGGCGCGGGCGCTGGCCTCGGCGTCGTGGCTGCTGCTGTTGCCGTTCATGCTCTACAACGTCGCGTACTACATGCTCCCGGCCGGCGACCCGAAGGGCCGGGGCCGGCGGCTGCGCAGTGCACACGCCCTGGCCCGGGTGGTGATCCGGCTGCTGGCCCTGGCCGCGACCGCCCAGTTCGTGGGCAGCCTGGTCACGTTGTTCCACTCCACCATCGCCTGGCAGAACGGCGTGGACCGGATGGGCAGCGACTGGTGGTGGCTGAGCTGGTACACCGACGCCTCCACTGCCACCCGGATGTCGGTGGCCACCGTCGCCGTGGCCGCTGTGATCTGCGCCCTCTGGTACGCCGGGGCCGCCACGGCCAGTCACTACGAGGCGTTCAGCACCGGTCGCGGCAGTTACGCGCCCGGTGTGCAGGTGGGTGGCGAGAACCGGCGTGACCGGCTCCCCTCCGGCCGGCTGACACTGCGCGACCGCGGGTTCTGGCGGGGCGCCTCGGCGGCGGCCCGGCTGCGCAACACCCACATCGCGGTCGCCTTCGCCGTCATCTCGCTGGCCCTGGCCGGTTGCACCGACACCTTCGGGCTCTGGCAGCAGGTCCAGATCGGCGTTTCGGCAACCATTCTCGTGGCCGCGGTGATCCTGGCCGGGTTCGTCGCCGACCGCGACACGGTGGGCGGCAACGACGACGTGGCCCGGTTCGCCACCACCTTCAAGGCCCTGGCCTGGGTGTCCGGGCTGGTGCTGCTGGCCGGGGTGGTGGCCTCGCCATGGGTGATCGACAGCGCGCCGGCGCAGACCCGGCACGCCGCGCCGCACGGCCTGCTCGGCGCCGTCACCGCTCTGACCCTGATCCAGTTCTCCCTGGTGGCAGTGCTTCTCGTGCTGGTGGCCGTGCTGCTGCACCACTCCCCCGACAAGCAGCCCGCGGGCTGGGAGCCGTTCCTGCGTGGCTACGCCGCCCCGGTGATCACGTTGCTGGCGGTGCTGCTGGGCGGGGTTCTGACCGCAGCGCTGAACCTTTCGGTGGCGCGGATCTTCGGCGAGCCGAACGGTGTCTCGCTGCACAAGGAGAACATCGACACCGCCAACACCATCCTGCTGCCCGACTCGATGTTCGCCTACTCCGCCGGGGCCGTGTTCAACCTGGCCCCGATGCTGGTCATCGCCGCCTGGCTGTATCTGCGCTACCGCCGCATGACCAAGCGGTTCGCCGCGCGCGAGAAGCTCTTCGGCGACCAGGTGGACGGCGGCCCGGACCCGGTCGTGGACTGGTACCCCCCGGACGAGCGGGACGCCCCGCAGCCGGCCGTCACCCAGGTGGCCCGGCACTGGGCACTGGCCTCGCTGACCGATCAGGTGGCCGCGGTGATCGGCACCGTGACCGTCTGCTGGGCCGCGTTCTTCTGGGTGTTCGAGGGCATGGACGTCACCCAGACCTCGCAGGCCTTCAGCGGGGTCGCCGGAATCGTGCCCACCCTGGGCGTTTTCATCGGCGGGCTGCTCGCGGCCTCGGGGGTCTGGGTGCTGCGCACACAGATCCGCTCGCCCAACGCCCGCAAGACCGTCGGGATCATCTGGGACGTCGGAACCTTCTGGCCGCGCGCCGTGCACCCGCTCGCCCCGCCGTGCTACGCCGAGCAGGCCGTGCCCGAGGTGGTCGACCGGATCTGGGTGCTCACCGGCGCCACCCACGCCGACGGACGCTCGGTGCCGCTGCCCGGCGAGACCTCCGGCGCGATCGAGGTGATCCCCCGGCACGTGCTGCTCACCGGCTACAGCCAGGGCACCGCGATCAGCGTGGCGGTGATCGCCCAGCTGCCCGAGGACGTCCTCGGCCGGGTGTCACTGATGACGCTGGCGGCGCCGTTGCGCCGTCTGTACGGCCGGGCCTTCCCGGCCTACTTCGGCCACCAGGCCGCCCTGGCCCTGCGTGACCTGCTCAGCGGGCCGCACCCGGAGAGCACCCGCAACGATCCGCCGGAGCCGTCCGACGTCGACCCCGCACCGCCGAACGTGCGCGCCCCCGAACCACCCAGCCCGCGCTGGCGAAACGTGGTGCGCCGCAGCGACTACATCGGCGGCTGGGTGTTCGGCCTGCCCCGGCCCCAGCAGCGGGTGTCGGACGAGCAGCAGGTCGACGTGATCAGCCTGGACCCGCCGTCGCTGGAGCCGGAACACGGCAGCACCCTGGCCCCGACGCACTTCCACTCCTCGTTCTGGCAGGACCCGGTGGTGATCTCGCACGCCCGGGAGCTGACCGACCGCTGAGGAAGGCGCCGGGGAACCCGCCAGGTCAGACCTGCGAGGCCACCTCGGTCGAGCAGGTCTGGCCACTCGCCAGGCCGTTCAGGGCCTTCATCGCCTTGGCCCGGGTGGTGTAGCGCTTGGTCGTGCTGTCGCCGTTGGACGCCTTCTTGCCGTTGGCGCTGATGTTCACCACGGTCTGCTTCACCGACCACGACTTCTTGTACGTGGTGTCGTGGCCCAGGGTCAGGGCGTTCAGCTCACTGTAGTCGTCGTCGCCGATGCAGCCGAGATCCCGGTAGGGGCTGGTGAATCCGCGGTCGAAGTGCACCGTGGCGCCGCTCTTGAGCGTGGTCTTCTTCAGCTTGCAGTCGGCGAAGGCGGTGACGTAGGTCAGCCGGCCCTGCTCGATCAGGGCGACCACGTCGTGGTTGAGGTGCAGGGCGCGCACGCCGACCTCGGGGCCACCGGCGTTCGCGATCTTCTGCGAGTACACGGCGCCGGTCGCGGTGCGGAAACCCTTGCGGGTGTCGCTGACCCAGACCTGGTCGTTGCGGCCGTCGCCGTCGATGTCGCCGGCGTCGGCACGGGCGGCGCCCTTCGGCACCGTCTTGTCGTTGGCGGCGCAGCCCTTGGTGGCCGCCGTGTTCACGGTGGTGCCGCCGGTCGAGGCCTGCGCCGTGCCGGCCAGTCCCAGGCTGCTCACGGCCAGGGCGCCGGCACCCAGCACCGCCGCGATCGTCTTGGCTCCCAGGGTGTTTCGCATGATTCAGGTCCCTCTCAGGAGGAGATGTCCGGTCACCTCGGCAACCGGCGTACAACCAGTGAGATGCGGCCGGGACGCCGATCGGTCGCAAATTATTGAGTGATCCAGGTCACAGCAAGCCGCAGCGCCGCTTCTGTGACAGAACGGTGAAACCCGACCGGACCCATGGCGATTTCTGCATATTGCTGCATACAGTGACATGCAGTTGTGCAACCCGCCGTCGCGTCCGAGGAGAGTCACCGTGGAAGAGATCAGCTGGCAGGACGAGGACGTGCGCAAGGGCTTCGCCGCCATCGCGCAGGCGTCCCCCTTCGTCTATGGCCTGACCAACTACATCGCGGCCAACCTGAGCGCCAACGTGCTGCTCGCGGTCGGCGCCGGCCCGGCCATCGGTGCCGCCTCGGACTGGACCCGCACCTTCCCGGCCGGGGCCGGCGGGGTGTGGATCAACACCGCGGGCCTGATGAGCAGCATCGAGGAGACCTTCACCGAGGTCGCCCGCACCGCCCGGGCCGCGGGCACGCCCTGGGTGCTCGACCCGGTGGCGGTCGGTGCCGGGGCCGCGGAGTACGACGCGTTCGTGAAGTCGCTGCTGGAGTTCCGGCCGGCGATCATCCGGGGCAACGCCAGCGAGCTGATCGCCCTGGGCGGCGGCGCGGCGCTGGGCAAGGGCGTGGAGACCACGGCCAGCTCGGCCGAGGCCGTGGACGCCATCGCCGCGATCGCGCGGGCCACCGGGGCCGTGGTCGCGGTCAGCGGACCGGTCGACTACATCACCGACGGCACCACGACCGTGGCCGTCCCGGGTGGGGACGCCCGGCTGACGCAGGTCACCGGGGCCGGTTGCAGTCTCGGCGCGCTCTGCGCCGCCGCCGCGGCGGCGGGCAACGACCCGTTCAGCGCCGCCCGGATCGCGCACGCCGCCTACGCGGCCGCCGCCGAGAGGGCCGGGGCCCGCACGACGGGGACCGGGTCGTTCGCGGTCGCCCTGGTGGACGAGCTGTCGCTGCTGACGGCCTGACGGTCTGTTCGTCGTCCCTCAAAGCTCTTGATCGAAAGGACATCCGCCGGATGATGCACCTGGCCGCCTTCATGAACGCCGGTCCGCAGGGAACCGTGGGCTGGCGACACCCCCAGGCCGGCGACGGCTTCCTCACCACCGCGCACTACGCCCACATCGCCCGGGTGCTCGAGGACGCCTGTTTCGACTTCGCTTTCGTGCCGGACGCCCTCGCCGTGCCGAGGAGCCTGGGCGACTCGTTCGAGCCGGCCGTGAAGTGGGGCTCCGGCACGCCGCGCCTGGACCCGATGCCGGTGATCACCACGATGGCGGCGGTGACCACGAAACTCGGTGTGGCGGCCACCATGTCGACCGGATACCAGGAGCCGTACAACGTGGCACGCAGCCTGTCCACGCTCGACCACCTGACCGGCGGCCGGGCCGGGTGGAACGTCGTCACCAGTTTCCAGGACGCCGAGGCGCAGAACTTCGGCCAGGACAAGCTGCCCGACCGGGCCACGCGCTACCGCCGGGCCGAGGAGTTCCTCGAGGTCAGCACCCGGTTGTGGGACAGCTGGTCGGACGACGTGCTGGTGCGCGACAAGGACACCGGCGTGTTCGGCCGTCCCGACCAGGTGGAGGCGGTCGACCACGAGGGCGAGTTCTTCCGCGTGCAGGGCCCGCTGAGTGTGCCCCGCCCGCCGCAGGGCTACCCGGTGATCATCCAGGCCGGTGCCTCACCGGCCGGCCGGGACTTCGCCTCGCGCTGGGCCGACGTGATCTTCTGCTCGCACGAGTCGCTGGCCTCGGGCATCGACTTCTACGCCGACATCAAGCAGCGCGCGGCCTCTTTCGGGCGCGACCCGTCGCAGATCAAGGTGCTGCCCGCCGCCACCGTGGTGGTCGGCACCGACTACCGGGACGCGATGGCCCGGCACGAGGCGTTCGCCGAGCTGGTCTCGGTGGAGGCCGGGTTGTCCCGGCTGGCCTACCACGTGAACGTGGACCTGACGAAATATGATCTGGACGGCCCGCTTCCGTCGCTGGAGGTGGTGGGCGTGGAGGGTCACTACCGCGAGGTGGTGGAGTTCGCCGAGCGGGAGAAGCTGACCGTGGCCGAGATCGGCCGCTGGTACGGCGCCCGCACCGAGGGCAACATGATCGGCTCGGCCGCCGACATCGCCGACACCATGCAGCAGTGGCTCGACGCCGGGGCCGCCGACGGGTTCATGATCCAGGCCACGCACGTACCCGGCGCCTTCGAGGACGTCGCACGCGAGGTGGTGCCGGAACTCCAGCGGCGCGGGCTGTTCCGCACCGCCTACGGCGAGGACGAGACGCTGCGCGACCGGCTCGGCCTGAGGCGGCCGGAGCGGGGCGAGTGGCGCAACCGGGCCGCGTCGGTGGTGAAGAAGTGAGCTCCCTCGTCACCCCGGCCTGGCTGGCCTCCCGAGCGCCCGAGCTGAGGAACGGATCACTCGTGTTGCTGGACGCCAGCATTCACCGATCGGACGCCGGATACTCCAGCGGGCGCGACGACTACGAGGCGTCCCACCTGCCCGGCGCCCAGTTCGCCGACCTGTTTCTCCAGTTCTCCGACCCGGCAGGTGGTTTCGCCTTCGCCGCGCCCGGGGCGGACCAGGTGCAGGCCGCGGCCCGCGCGGTCGGGATCAGCGACGACACCACGGTGGTGGTGTACGACCGGCTGTCCGGGGCCTGGGCGGCCCGGCTGTGGTGGCTGCTGCGCGCCCACGGCATCGACCGGGTGTTCGTGCTCGACGGCGGGCTGAACGCCTGGGGCGCCGGCCTGGTGTCCGGCCCCGACCAGGGGCCGGTGCGGCCCGGCACGGTGACGGTGCGGCCCCGGGCCGGGTTCTTCGCCGGGCTGGCCGAGGTGCGGGCGCTGTCGGGGGAACCCTCCGCCGCGAGTCCCGTGGTGTGCGCCCTGCGGCAGAGCGAGTACGCCCGGGGCCACATTCCGAACTCGTCGAGTCTGCCCTATCCCGAACTGCTTTCGGACGACGGAACGGTCGACCTCGACCGGGCCCGGCAGGCGGCCGCAGGCTATGCCGACGCGGAACGGGTGGTGCTGTACTGCGGCGGTGCGATCAATGCCGCCGGGCTGGCCCTGGCGCTGACCGAGGGTGGGCTGCCGGCCGGGCGGATCACCATTTACGACGGATCACTGAGCGAGTGGCGGGCCGACCCGTCGCTCCCCCTGGCCACCGCCGCGAGCTCCTGACCGGCTCCTGGCCGGCTCCTGGCCGGCGCTCGCGGGGAGCCGGTTATCCACCGGTTCGTTCCTCGGTAGATTGAGCACGACGACGCCTGACGAGAGCGGAAGGGGGCCGCGATGGCCAGCGCCCGGGACACGATCTACGAGACCCTGCGGTCCCGGCTGACCTCCGGGCACTACCCGGAAGACGCCTCGCTGATCCCGCAGACCCTGAGCGAGGAGTTCGCGGTGTCGCGCACGCCGGTGCGCGAGGCCCTCGGGTTGCTGGAGCGCGACGGTCTGCTGGTGTCCACGCAGCGCGGCTTCACCCTGCGGCGGCGCAGCGACGAGGAGATGCTGGAGGTGTTCGAGGCCCGGGCCGTACTGGAGTCGTCGGCGGCCTACGCGGCGGCACTGCGGCGCAGCCCGATCGACCTGGCCCGGCTCGACGACCTGCTGGCCCGCACCCGCACCGAGAGCGAACCGGCAGCGATCCGGCGTTGTTTCAACCTGTGGCACGAGGCGGTGCGGCAGGCCGCGCACAACCAGACCATCGGCGGCCTGCTGCACACCCTCGACGCCCAGGCCAAGCTGAGCGCACCGTGGAAGACCCCGCTGGCCGAGGGCACCTTCGACACCAGCAGGGACGAGCACGAACGGATGACCGAGGCGATCCGCGCGCAGGACGGGGAACTGGCCCGCACCCTGATGCTGGAGCATCAGGCGCACGACCGGGACACCCGCATCCTGCAACTGGTTTCGCAGATGGCGCAGACCGCGCCGAGCGGCTCCGCACCAGCGCCGCCGACCATGGACCCTACCCAGGAAGAGACCTGACCGCGTGAGCGCAGCGCCGGTACGGGCGGTCCGGCGTCCCTCCTTGCACGCTCGCGCGATCAGGTCCGTGACCACAGTTTTCTCCCGGGGAATGAGGCCGGAGAAGTAAAAGCCTGCGAATCAGGTGTTTGACGGAGATCGGAATATCCAGCAGGCGGACGGGTTTTCTGACCACCCGGAGAAATTCGCAGTCGGTTATTCATCGACTGCGGCGGGGCGGTTCAGACCGGCATGCGGTTGATCGCGTGATCGCTGGTGCCCCAAAGATGTTGCACCGCATAGGACCGCCACGGCCGCCAGGCCTGGGCCCGGGCGGTCAGCGGGCCGGCGCCGGTGGGCAGACCGAGCCGTTCCGCCGCCTGCCGCACCCCGAGGTCGCCGGGAATGAAGGCGTCGGGATCGCCGAGAGCGCGCATGGCGATGGATTCGACCGTCCAGGGGCCGAATCCGGGCAGGGCGTAGAGCTGCTCCCGGGTGGCGTTCCAGTCGCTGCCGATGTCGAGGGTGAGGTCGCCGGAATTGAGCGCGCGGATCAACCCGAGCAACGCCTCGCGGCGGGTGCGCGGCATGGCCAGGCTCTGCGGGTCGAGATCGGCCAGCGCCGCGGGGGTCGGGAACAGGTGGGTCAGGCCGCCGGCCGGGTCGTGGATGGGCTCACCGTGGGCCAGGACCAGCCGGGCGGCGTGGGTGCGGGCCGCCGCGGTGGACACCTGCTGACCGAGCACGGCCCGCACCGCGAACTGCTCCGGCTCGATGATGCGCGGCACCCGGCGGCCCGGGGTCTTGGCCACCAGCGGGGCCAGCGCCTCGTCGCGGGAGAGCTGGTCGTCGATCGCCACCGGATCGGCGTCGAGGTCGAGCAACCGGCGGCACCGGCTGATCGCCGCGGTCAGGTCGCTCGGGTCGGTCAGCCACAGCTGGCAGGCGATGTGGTCGGGCAGCGGCCGCAGCGCCGCGATGGCGTGGCCGCTGGGCAGGCGGAAGGCGCAGCGGTAGGCGCCGTCCCGCCACTCCTCCACCCCGGGGACGGCGGTGGCGACCAGGTGCCCGAACAGGTTGTCGGGGCAGAACGGCTGCCGGAAGGGAAGTTTCAGGTTGATCGAGGCGGGCGACTGGTCGGGGCCGGGCCCCGGCCGGGCCGCACCCCGGATGCCCGCCCTCGGCCTCGGCGCACCGCGCAACTCGCCCGGGCTCATCGCGAACACCTCGCGCACCGTCTCGTTGAACGCGCGGACGCTGCTGAACCCGGAGGCCATGGCGATCTCGGCGAACGGCAGGTGGGTGCCCTCGATCAGCACCCGGGCGGACTGGGCACGCTGCATGCGGGCCAGGGCCAGCGGCCCGGCACCGACCTCGGCCATCAGGTGCCGCTCCACCTGGCGCACGCTGTAACCCAGCCGGGAGGCCAGACCGGGCACGCCGTCGCGGTCGACCACCCCGTCGGCGATCAGGCGCACGGCGCGCGACACCAGGTCGGCGCGCACGTTCCACTCCGGCGAGCCCGGCGCCGCGTTGGGCCGGCACCGCTTGCAGGCCCGGAAGCCGTTGGCGGCGGCCGCCGCCGCGCTCGGGTAGAACCGCATGTTCTGCGGTTTCGGCGGCACCACCGGGCAGCTCGGCCGGCAGTAGATCTTGGTGGTGAGCACGGCGGTGATGAAGAACCCGTCGAACCGCTCGTCCTTGGCCTGGACGATGCGCACGCAGCGCTCGGCGTCTTCGTGGAAGGTGTTCACCGCCGCGACCTCTCGCTCGGAAGCTTTGGCTCAGGGCCGGAAGCTGGAGTCGACCTCGCCGTACCCGGCGTAGCCCTGGAGCTGCTTCATGGTGCCCGTGGCGAACAGCTCGCGCGTCGCCGCCACCGCCTGCCCGTAGGCCGCCTCGGCCAGGGCCGTGCCCAGGCTGATGCGCACCACGCCGGTGGCGGTCAGCTCGGCGATCGACGGGCCGGCCGGCTCGGCCAGCACGCTGATCGGCAGCGCCGAGCGCCGCACCAGGTCGGTCAGCGTGGGCAGGTGGAGCAGGCCGGGCACGAACAGGCAGCTGGCCCCGGCCGCGGCGAATGCCTCGGCCCGGCGCAGCACCTCGGCCGCCCGCCCCTCCGGCTCGCCGATGCCGCGCAGGTACACATCGGTGCGGGCGTTGACGACGAACCCCTCGCCACCGGCGGCCCGGGCCGCCGCCACCCGCTCGGCCTGCTGCTCCACCGGGTACAGCGTGCCGTCGGGCTGCGAGTCTTCCAGGTTGACGCCGACCGCCCCGGCCCCGGCCACCGCCACCACCGTGGCGGCCACGTCGCCGTAGCCGGCCTCGATGTCGGCCGACACCGGAACATCCACCGCTGCAACGATTCGCGCGACCACCGCGACCACCTCGTCACGGGTGAGGTGCTCACCGTCGGGCCGGCCCAGCGCCCAGGCGACCGCAGCACTGGAGGTGGCGACGGCGGGTGCCCCGGCCGCGGCGATGAGCACGGCGCTGGCGGCGTCCCAGGCGTTGGGCAGCACGACCGGCGTGCCCGGGCGGTGAAGAGCGGCGAACTCGCTCGGCGTCGTCATGTCAGCGAGCATCGCACGCGGGTACGACAGTTTCGGCGGATGCCGACCATGAGGTCGGATTCCCGCGCACGACCCGGTTCCCCGCACACGGCCCGGTTCCCCGCGCACGGCCCGGTTCCCGCGAGCGGCGGCGGGCCCGGACCGGGCTCTCGTCGTCCACCATGTGTTTCTTCGTGCCGTGCGTGCCCTACCGTCGACGTGTGGCGCAGGACGGATGGATCCGCGGGGCCGAGATCGCCGCCGTGCTGGTGGTCGTACTGCTCGCGGTGATCGCGTTCCGGCGCGCCCGGCGCGGCCCCGACCTGGGCACCCCGGCCGAGCGGGCCACCTTCGACACCCTGCACACCGCCTCGCTGGCCGCCCCGCCGCTGCGCGACGGGCTCACCCCCGAGGGCGCCCAGAAGGCCGTCCGGCACCTGCGCACCCTGCTCGGCACCCCGGCGGTCGCCCTGGCGGACGGCTCCCGGCTGCTGGCCTGGGACGGCGAGGGCGCCCACCATCGGCACCAGGCCCTCCGGCACGCCGAGGGGGTGCTCCGGACCGGCCGGGCAGGTGTGCTCGACGCCGCCCAGATCGACGGCGACCAGGCCTGCGAGGTGCTCGACTGCCCTCTGCGCAGCGCCGTTGTCGCCCCGCTGACCAGCGGCGACGCCGTGGTGGGCGCACTGATCGCGTACGGCGGGGCGGTCAGCGCCGGGCTGGTGCGAGCCACCGGTGAGGTGGCGATGTGGGTGTCCACGCAGATCGAGCTGGCCGAGCTGGACCGCTCCCGCACCCGGGCGATCGAGGCCGAGGTGCGGGCGCTGCGGGCCCAGATCAGCCCGCACTTCGTGTACAACTCCCTGGCCGCGATCGCCTCGTTCGTGCGCACCGACCCCGAGCGGGCCCGGGAACTGCTGCTGGAGTTCGCCGACTTCACCCGCTACGCCTTCCGGGCCGGCGGCGAGTTCACCACGCTGGCCGACGAACTACGCAACATCGAGCGCTATCTGGTGCTGGAGCAGGCCAGGTTCGGCGACCGGCTGCACGTGCGGCTGCGGGTGGCGCCGGAGGTGCTGCCGGTCGCCGTCCCCTATCTGTCGGTGCAGCCGCTGGTGGAGAACGCCGTACAGCACGGCCTCCAGAGCAAGGAGGGGCCCGGTCACATCACGCTGGGTGCCGCGGACTCCGGGTCCGAGGCGCTGATCTGGGTGGAGGACGACGGGGTCGGGTCGGACCCGGCGCTGATCGCGCGGGTACTGGCCGGGGAGTCCGGCGACTCGGTCGGCCTGGGCAACGTGGACTCCCGGCTGCGGCAGGTCTTCGGCGATCGTTACGGTCTGGTGGTGGAGACCGCCGAGGGCGCGGGGACAAAGGTGAGCTTCCGGGTACCGAAATACGCTCCGGGAGTTCACGCGGGGCCGCCTTCCCCCTAGGTTTGGCACATGGCGACGACGCCGGCACCTCTGCGAGCCCTGGTTGTGGACGACGAGCCCCCCGCTCTTTCCGAGTTGGCGTGGCTGCTCGACTCCGACGACCGGATCGGCCGTGTTTTGACGGCCGACAGCGGCACCCAGGCCCTGAAGGTCCTGGAGAGCGAGCAGGTCGACGTGTTGTTCTGCGACATCTCGATGCCCGGCCTGGACGGCCTCGACCTGGCCCGGGTGCTGGCCCGTTTCACCGCCCGCCCGCACCTGGTCTTCGTCACCGCCTACGAGCAGCACGCGGTGGAGGCGTTCGACCTGCGGGCCGTCGACTACGTGCTCAAGCCGGTGCGGGCCCAGCGGCTGGCCGAGGCGGTGCGCCGCGCGGTGGAGGCCCAGGGCACACCGGTGCGCCCGGCCGCGGAGCCGGACGAGAACATCCCGGTCGAGCTGGGCGGCGTCACCCGGTTCGTGCGCCGCTCGGCCGTGCTGTTCGTGGAGGCTGCGGGCGACTACGCCCGGCTGCACACGGCCGTCGGCAGCCACCTGCTCCGGGTTCCTCTCAGCGCCCTCGAAGAGCGCTGGGCGCCGTCCGGTTTCGTCCGCATCCACCGCAGCACCCTGATCAACGTGCGGCACGTGAACGAACTGCTCATGGACGGCGGGCGCTTCCACGTCCGGCTCGGCGGGCACACCCTGACCGTGAGCCGGCGTCACACCCGGCAGGTCAAGGATCGTCTGATGCACCGGGACGGTCGATGAACGACCGCCCCGTCCAGCGGGTCCGGATCACCAGCCCGCGGATGGCCGCGAGCCCGCGCCCGGAACTGCGCCCGGCCACCCGGGAGATCGACGAGCAGACCGAGATCGGCGAGGTGTACCTGACCGCCCTGCTGCGCTCCCAGCTGCGGCCCGCGCTCACGGTTCTCACCGTCGTGCTGCTCGGCCTGGCCGCCCTGCCCGTGCTGTTCCTGCTGCTGCCGGGCCTGGCCGCGCACCGGGTCGGGCCGGTCACGGTGGCCTGGCTGCTGCTCGGGGTCGCGGTGTTCCCGCTGCTGTACGCGGCGGCCTGGTGGCACGTGCGCGCGGTGGAACGCGCCGAACGGGACTTCACCGAGATCCTGCGGCGCCGGTGAGTGCCTGGCTCGCCGTCGTCGCTGTCTGTGTCGCCACCCTCGGGGTGGGAGCGCTCGGCCTGAGGCTGTCGCGCACCACCAGCGACTTCTACGTGGCCTCGCGAATCGTCTCGCCGCGCTGGAACGCCTCGGCGATCGGTGGCGAGTACATCTCCGGCGCAAGCTTTCTCGGTGTGGCCGGGCTGATCTTCGCGTCCGGCAGCGACATGCTCTGGTACTCGATTGGCTACACCGCCGGCTACCTGGTGCTGCTCGCCCTGGTGGCCGCGCCGCTGCGCCGCAGCGGGGCCTACACCCTGCCCGACTTCGCCGAGATCCGGCTGCGCTCGGCCGGGGTGCGCCGGGCCACCGCCGTGCTGGTCGTCGGCATCGGCTGGCTCTACCTGCTGCCGCAGTTCCTCGGCGCCGGGCTGGCCCTGCGCACCGCCACCGGCGCCCCCGGCTGGGTCGGCACCGTGATCGCCGTGCTGGTGGTGGCCGCGAACGTGACGGCGGGCGGGATGCGGTCGGTGACGTTCGTGCAGGCCTTCCAGTACTGGCTCAAGCTGACCGCGATCGCGCTCCCCGTCGTCCTTCTGTTGTTCGCCTGGCACACCGACGGCACGCCCTCCGCCGCGCTGCGCGACAGCGCCTGGTCCGCCCCGCTCAACGGCGCCGACCACCCCGTGTACCGCACCTACTCGCTGCTGCTCGCCCTGCTGTTCGGCACGATGGGCCTGCCGCACGTGCTGGTGCGGCTCTACACCAACCCGGACGGCCGGGCCGCCCGCCGCACCGTGCTCACGGTGATCGCCCTGCTCGGCGCGTTCTACCTGTTCCCGCCGGTGTACGGGGCGCTGGGCCGGATCTACGCCGGCGACCTGCTCGGCACCCCCGACGCGATGATGCTTCTGCTGCCCGGCCGCATGCTCGGCGAACCCTGGGGCGAGGCGGCCACCGCCCTGCTCACCGCGGGCGCGTTCGCCGCCTTTCTGTCCACCTCCAGCGGGCTCACCATCTCGGTGGCCGGTGTGCTCAGCCAGGACCTGTTGCGGGGACGCTTCCGGGCCAGTGTCAGCGGTTTCCGGGTGGGCGCGGCGCTGGCCGTGCTGGTGCCCGCCACGCTCTCGCTGCTCGGCGTGCGCACCGGCCTGGCCGACACCGTGACGCTGGCCTTCGCCCTGGCCGCCTCCACCTTCTGCCCCCTGCTCGTGCTCGGCATCTGGTGGCGCGGCCTGACCCGGGCGGGGGCCCTGGCCGGGCTGGCCACCGGCGGGCTGCTGGCCAGCACGGCGGTGCTGCTCACGGTGTCCGGGACGGTCGAGTCCGGCTGGCCCGCGGCCCTGCTCGGCCAGCCCGCGGCCTGGACCGTGCCCGCGGCGTTCGCCGTGATGGTGGCGGTCTCGCTGCTCACCCGGGGATCCCGGGTGCCGGGCGTGGGCACGATCATGGTGCGGCTGCACGCACCGGAGTCGCTCGACCTGAACCGCGGCGAACCCGGCCCCCGCTGAGACCACTCGTCGTGCCCGGGCTACCGCACATCGCCCAGGTCGGACCTTCCACCGAAGTGACCGTGGTCACCCCTACTCCGGGACAAGTGACGCCGCTCACAGTAGGCGCGTCCGTCTGCGGGCGCGCGACGAAGCACGCCCGAGTCAGCGAAGGAGCTGTGATGTCCGCTGAACAGCCAGACCGCCCCCTGGGCGGCACCGGCTACGAGGAGGTGCAGGCGAGTGCGGAGTTCCAGGCACTGCGCACCCGCTTCCGCCGGTTCGTCTTCCCGCTCACCGGACTCTTCCTGGTCTGGTACTTCCTCTACGTGATCCTGTCCGCCTACGCGCCGGACTTCATGAACACCCAGGTGTTCGGGCGGGTCAACCTCGGGCTGATCATCGGCCTGTCGCAGTTCGTCTCGACCTTCGCGATCACCATGACCTACGCCCGCTGGGCCGACCGCGAGTTCGACCCGACGGCCGACCGGCTGCGCGAGCACATCGAGCGGGGTGAGGTGCAGTGAGGATTCCCTTCGCCGCGGCGACCACCGAGGACATCGGCAACCCCGCCGTCAACATCACGATCTTCATCGTCTTCGTGGTGATCACCCTGGCCATCGTGCTGCGGGCCTCGCGCAACAACCGCACCGCCGCCGACTACTACGCCGGCGGCCGGGCCTTCACCGGCCGGCAGAACGGCATCGCGATCGCCGGTGACTACCTCTCGGCCGCAAGCTTTCTCGGCATCGCCGGGGCGATCGCCACGGTCGGCTACGACGGCTTCATGTACTCCATCGGCTTCCTCGTGGCCTGGCTGGTCGCACTGCTGCTGGTGGCCGAACTACTGCGCAACACAGGCCGTTTCACCATGGCCGATGTGCTCAGCTTCCGGCTGCGGCAGGGCCCGGTGCGCACCGCGGCGGCGATCTCGACCCTGGCCGTCTCGTTCTTCTACCTGCTCGCCCAGATGGCCGGGGCCGGTGGCCTGGTGAATCTGCTTCTGGGCGTGGAGGGTTCGGGCGCCCAGAACCTGGTGATCGCGGTCGTCGGCATCCTGATGATCGTCTACGTGCTGGTCGGCGGGATGAAGGGCACCACCTGGGTGCAGATCATCAAGGCCGTGCTGCTGATCATCGGCGCCGCGCTGATGACCGTGTGGGTGCTCGGCAAGGCCGGACTGAACTTCTCCGAGCTGCTGGGTGACGCCGCGGCGGCCTCGCCGACGGGCAACGCCCTGCTGGAGCCCGGCCTGCGGTACGGGCTCACCGGCACCACGAAGCTGGACTTCATCTCACTGGCGCTGGCCCTGGTGCTCGGCACCGCCGGACTGCCGCACGTGCTGATGCGCTTCTACACCGTGCCGAGCGCGAAAGAGGCCCGGCGCAGCGTGGTCTGGGCGATCTGGCTGATCGGCATCTTCTACCTGTTCACCCTGGTGCTCGGGTTCGGTGCGGCCTGGCTGGTCGGGCCGGAGAAGATCATGGCGGCGCCGGGCAAGGCCAACTCCGCGGCCCCGCTGCTGGCCTTCGAGCTCGGCGGCACCCTGCTGCTGGGGGTGATCGCGGCCGTCGCCTTCGCCACGATCCTCGCCGTGGTGGCCGGCCTGACGATCACGGCCAGTGCGTCGTTCGCCCACGACGTCTACGCGAACGTGATCAAGAAGGGCCAGGTGCGTGCGGACGACGAGGTGCGGGTCGCGCGCATCACGGCCGTGGTCATCGGGCTGGTCGCGATCGTGGGTGGCATCTTCGCCAAGGACCAGAACGTCGCCTTCCTGGTGGCGCTGGCCTTCGCGGTGGCGGCCTCGGCCAACCTGCCGACGATCCTGTACTCGCTGTTCTGGAAGCGGTTCAACACCCGGGGCGCGCTGTGGAGCATCTACGGCGGCCTGACCTCGGCCCTGGTGCTGATCATCTTCTCGCCGGTGGTCTCCGGAAAGGTCGACGCCACCGGCAAGGCCGCCTCGGTGATCACCGACACCGGCATCGACTTCCACTGGTTCCCGCTGGACAACCCGGGCATCGTCTCGATCCCGCTGGGCTTCCTGCTCGGTTACCTGGGCACCGTCACCAGCAAGGAGGTGGGCTCGGCGGCGAAGTACGCCGAGATGGAGGTGCGCTCGATCACCGGCGCGGGCGCCGAGAAGGCGGTGGACCACTAACCGAAACGCCAGGTGTGCGTGACCTCTGAGCTGCGGCGGTCGGTGACGATGCGCAGCCGCTCGTCGAGGATGGTGGCGGTGTCCACCACGTAGGCCCGGCCCGTCCCGTCGAAGGTCGTCCGGCGCATCACCAGCGCCGGACGGCCTTCGCCGGTTCCGTTGAGGCCGGCCAGCCGGGCACTGAGGGCCTCGGCGGTGAGCGCCTCCTGGGCCCGCTCCGGAGTGGTGCCGACCGCCTCGCCGATGGCGGCGTAGAGCGGGGTCAGCTCGAAGTCGACATTCCTGATCGCCTCGGCCCAGGGCTGTGGAACCCAGGAAACCTGGTGCAGCAACGGAATTCCGCGTACCGAGCGCAGCCGCTCCAGGCGCAGCGCGGGTTCGTCGGGCGGCAGGTGCAGCTCGGCCGCCACCTGCCGGGGGAGCTTGCGCAGTTGCCGGCCCAGCACCTCGGTGCGCAGCGGCACGCCCTGGGTGTTCAGCTCGTCGGCGAGACTGCGCAGGTTGGCCTGGTCATGGGCCACCTCGGGCGGCACCACGAAGGTGCCCCGGCCGGGCCGCTGCTCGATCAGGCCGTCGTCTTGCAGCAGTTGGAGAGCCTGCCGGAGGGTCATCAGCGTGACCCCGTACTCCTCGCTCAGCGCGCGCTGCGGCGGGAGCGCACCGTCGGCCCCGAAGTCGCCGGAGCGCACCCGCTCGGCCAGGTCCGCAGCGATCCGGCGGTACTTCGGTTCGGCGGCCACGCCCCCAGATTAGGCCCTGCCGCGCCCGGCCGTGTCCAGACCCGGTGCCACCTCGGTGACCGGCGGCCCGCATCGGCTCAGAACCGCCGCGAGTCGATGGTTTGCAGGTGGTTGCGGACCCGTTCGGCGAACTTCGGGCAACCGGCCCGGCGCAGTGCCCCGCAGAGGTCCGCCTCACCGTGCCGCCGGATCGAGTAGGCCACTTGTTTCGCCATGACCTGCCGGACCACCTGGGGGGCCGAGTCGTCGATGAGCTCGAGGAACTCGTCCGGTCGGTACACCTCGTAGGGCAGCACGTCGAAGTCCACGTCCGGATCGCTGAAGCCCTTGTCGGACGTCAGGAGATAATCGGCGGAACAGGCCAGGGCGGCGGCGTGCACGTGCTGGTCGACCTGAGCCGAGTGTGGGTGCCGACCTTGTGACAGGGAAGGTCGCCCGGACGCCAGTTCCACCCATCACTCGCCGGAACTCCGCACCGCGTCAAGAGTTCTGGAACATTGCTCCGGCCCGGATGGCGGCTGGCAGAACGGCGGGGGCGTGGTCATGCTGGAGCCACGGAAAATCCGGACGGGATTGGCCCGTTCGGGGCACGGGCCGGAAACTTTGGCTCGTCGGCTCAAGTTGAGGAAGAGAGATCCCGAGAGACACGGGGACGACGTCTATCGAACGGCGGTGATCATCATGAGCGTCATGTCAGTCGCTAACCAGCACAACGTGTTCAGCAGTTACGGGGCCATGCACATGCAGCGCCAGCTGATCTCGCATCCCGGCCTGCACACCGACGAGACCAGCGCGGCCGCCCAGCAGGCCGCCGCCGCCCTGGCCACGAAGGACAGCCTGCACGAGGCCCACTCGATCTCGGCCACCAGCACGGAGAACAAGGCACACGGCTTCGACAGGCGCTCGTCGTCGGGCAGCTCGACGGCCGCCGGTGCGGGCAGCGCGGGTGGCTCGGGCACCCTGGAGCCCGACGGCGGCTCGGCGGGCGGCACGCCGGAGCAGGCCCGTCAGGACCTGCCCCAGCTCGGCGCCACCCTCGACGTCTACCTCTGAGGCGCCTGCTTCCGAGGCGTCAGCGGATCAGCCGGCGCCGCACCTCCTGCCGGGCCTGGTTCAGGCGCGACTTGACCGTTCCCAGCGGCAGGTCCAGACGGCGCGCGATCTCCTCGTACTCCAGGTCGGCCAGGTCGCGGTAGACGAACGGCTTGACCAGCTGCGGATGCGATTCCTCCAGCGCCTCCAGGGCTTCCAGCAGGTCGATGCGTGACCCGGCGATCACGCTCGTGCGCCGAGGGTCGGGGCGCACCTGCTCCTCCACCGTGAGTGGCCGCTCGGACGCTCTGCGTTTGAGGTCGCGGTAGGTCTGCCGTGCGGCGTTCGTCACCACCACGTAGAGCCAGGTGCGGAACGAGCTGCGGCCCTCGAAGCCGCTGATCCGGCGCGCGACTTGCAGCAGGGCATCCTGCGCGGCCTCCTCGGCGTCTTCCCGATGGGGCAGTATCTGGCCCGCTCTGCGCAGCACCTCCGGCTGGATCAGGGCGAGAAGATCGTTGAGAGCGGCATCATCCCCGGCCGCAGCGGCGCGCGCCAAGGTATCGATCCGGTCACTACCGGGTCGAGTGGCGCCCTGAGGGGCAGCGGGCTCTTCGGGTACGTCGGTCATAGCGGCATGATGCTGCCATGCCTCTGCCCGAGCTGATCGGTCGCTACCGGCCCGTCCGCCGCCTCGGAGCCGGTGGCTTCGCCGTCGTCTGGCTCGCCCACGACGAGTCACTGGACGCCGAGGTGGCCGTGAAGGTCATGGCCGACAACTGGGCCGACCGCCTCGACCTGCGCGAACGCTTCCTGCGCGAGGCCCGGATGCTGCGCCAGGCCTCGTCCTACCGCATCGTCCAGGTCTTCGACATCGGCGAGCTCACCGACGGACGGCCCTATCTGGTGATGGAGTACGCCGACCGCGGAACTCTGTCCGACCGGGTCAAGGAGAACGGCGCCTACCCGCTCGCCGAGGGCCTGCGGCTGACCGCCGAGGTGGCCCGGGGGGTGGCCGAGCTGCACGCGGCCGGGGTGGTGCACCGCGACCTCAAGCCGTCGAACGTGCTGATCACCGGCGTGCGCGGCGGCGGGGAGCGGCTGCTGGTGGCCGACCTGGGGGTGGCCAAGAGCCTGGCCCACGGCTCCGGGGTGACGATGTCGGTCGGTTCCGCGGGATACATGGCGCCGGAGCAGATGGAACCGCAGATCGGCGTCGACCCGCGGGCCGACGTGTACAGCCTGGGTGCGTTCGCCTACCACCTGATCACCGCCCAGCGGCCCCTGCTGCCGCTGGTGCTGCGCGAGAAGCTGCCCGAGGCGCTGCCCGCCGGGGTGCGCGAGACGCTGCTGAAGACCCTCCAGTCCGACCGGGAGAACCGCTGGCCCGACGCGGCCAGTCTGGCCGTCCGGCTGGACGAGCTGGCCGACGGCATCGACGAGAACTTCTCCGTGGCCGCGCCGGAGTTTCAGGGCAAACAGGGGACGACGACGAGCGCCCCCGACGTCCCTGCCCCGACGCCGGCCCCGGCCACCCCGGTGACCCCGGGTGCCTCCGCCTTCGCGTCGCAGCCGGTCAGCCCGACCCCGGGCTGGACCTACCAGGGCCCGCAGGCGGAGACCGTGAGCGGGCAGGCCGGGTGGTCGGGGCAGGCCGGGTGGTCGGGACAAGCTGGGTGGTCGGGACAGAGCGGGCCGGCCGGGCAGGCAGGGCCGGGAGGTCAGGCAGGGCGGACCGGGCGGGATGCCTTCCGGGCGCAGCCGGGGCAGTCCGGCCGGCCGGGTCAGCCGTCCGGTTTCCATCCGCCGGGCGACCCGACTCGCGCCGCACAGCCCGGTCAGGTGGTTCAGTCCGGGCAGCAGTCCGGGCAGCAGT
The DNA here is from genome assembly GCF_018499875.1 of Kineosporia corallincola. Classification (GTDB taxonomy): domain Bacteria; phylum Actinomycetota; class Actinomycetes; order Actinomycetales; family Kineosporiaceae; genus Kineosporia; species Kineosporia corallincola. Next base: position 43,005 of record NZ_JAHBAY010000020.1, read on the forward strand.
CCGGGCAGTGGGGCTCGGCCGATTCCTGGGGCCGGCCTGGTTCGTACGGGCCGGGCGGGCAGACCACACAGTCACCGCACAGCTCGCACGGTCCGCCGCCGGGCTACGGCCAGGGCGGCCACTCCCAGGCGCAGCAGCACGGCCAGACGCCCTATCCGGCCGCGAACCAGGCCGGGCCGCAGCAGCCGGGTTCCGGCGGCTCCAGCGGCCAGCAGCGACCGCAGTCCCCGGGCGTCGCGCGGGCCGGGGGCAGTCGCTGGATCGCGACCATGACGGGCGTGGTGCTGCTGGCCGCCGCCACCGGCATCGGCTCGGTGCTCTACTACCAGCACCACCGTTCCGGCTCGCCCGTCTCGGTCACCGACGCCAACGACGTGATCACGCTCACCACCGCCGACTTCGGCTCCGAGCTGACCGACACCGGCTGGACGCCCAGCTCGATCGGCCTGAAGGGCAAGACCGCCGCGGGGCTGCTACTGGCCGACGACGTGAAGCAGTGGACCGACCTGACCGCCGACGTGAACGGGGTGTTCGTCGGCGCGACCACCGACGACAGCCTGCCGGAGAAGGTCGCCGCGATCACCCACGACGGCTGCGACAAGGCGCGCACCGAGAACTACACCGGCAGCACCGTCTGGACCGGCACCGTCATCACCTGGGAGAACTGCGAGGGCGCGGAAAGCCACACGGTGCAGGAGATCGCCCTGGAACCGCAGGACGAAGACGCCACGCGGCTGATCTACATGCAGATCCGGCGTGACGACGGCAAGGACCTCGCGACCGACCTGATCCAGGGGCTCGAGGTCGCGAACTGACCGGGCACCGGGCGGGCCGAACTTTTCCGCCGCCCGGTGCATCCAACTGCCGAAGCCGTCGTTCCCCCGGAAGGATCCGATCATGTCCCGCTCGCGCGCCCGGCGCCGCAGGCCCTTCTTCGCGCTGGCGCTGGCGCCCACGGTCCTGCTCGGGCTCGCGGCCTGCGGCGGCGACCCGATCACGGTGCCCGGGGTGACCGCCGGCCCTGCGGGCATCGGCGCCTCGGGCTCCACGGACGGCGGCACGGAGAACGCGGGCTCCTCGTCGTCCTCAGGCAGTGGAAACACGGCGGGCGGCGACGACGGGTGCGAGGCGGACGGCACCACGGTGCCCGCCGGTGCCGGGACGGCGAAGGCGGGCGACCTGGACGGCGACGGCAAGGACGACCGGATCTGGTTGTCCGTGCAGGGCGACGAAAGCACGCTCGGGGTGAAAACCGCTTCCGGAGCGGTTTTCTCGACCACGTACGATCGGGAGGACAAGCCGCCGACCGCCGTCGCGAACGTGCTCGGCGACGGCACCGCGATCATCCTGGTGGACCGGGGTTTCAGTGCCTCGTTGTTCGCCGTGGCCGACTGCGCGATCGTGACCACCGAGAACGTGGACGGCGAACAGTACAGCTTCGACCTCGGGATCAACGGCTACGGCACCGGCGTCGGCTGCCCGGTCAGCCAGAACAAGCTCTATCTGGCCGGTTACAACCTCGAGAAGGCGACCAAGGACGGGTACGACAAGATCGTGCGCACCAGGATCGACCTGAGCGAGAACGGTTCCCGCGCCGACAACGGCACCCTGGCCGAGCTCGGCGAGTACGCGCAGACCTCGGCCAGCTGGAAGATCGCCACCGGCGTCAGTTGCGGGGACGCCGAGAAGGCCACCTCCCCGGAGTGACCTAGCCGACCTTCTCCAGCGTGGCGAGGCCGACGTTCGAGACGCTGTTCTGGTCCTGCCAGGTGAAACCGACCGTGCCGTCGGTGTTCGCGATCAGGATGACCTCACCCAGCTCGGCGCAGGCGTCGTGCGGGTCGTCCTTGTCCTTCACCGGGGCCTGGAGCGTGGCGGTGGTGAAACCGGCGTTCTCCACCGTCAGGTTCGAGACGCAGTCCAGGTCGACCACTTTCATGGTTCCGGGACGCTTTTTGGCGGCGGTCAGGTCGAGCCGGACGGTCCAGCTGTCGACGCTGGCGGCGGGCTGCGAAACCTGCCCCTCCCACACGCCGTCGAGCGCGTAGGGCAGGGTGCCGCTCGGGGCCAGCTGGTAAGCCGGCTCGTCCGATCCGTCGGGCGTCTGGATGCCGGAATCCCCCGCATCGGTGGAGCTCTCGTCGGACGAGGTGGTCTCGTCCGACGATCCGGACGACGTTCCGGTGCCGGAATCAGCTGACGTGCAGTCGGAGTCGTCACCCTGATCGGCGCCGACATTGATCCGGCCACCACAGGCGTCCGGGTCGGCAGCGTCTTTCGAACCCGACGACGACGTGCTGGAGCCGTTCGTGCCGGTGCCGGTGCCGTCGTCGGCCACGGCACCCCAGATCGCGAACCCGGCGACCAGGCACACCAGCGAGGCCAGCGCGACCAGCACACCCGTGCGCCCACGGTTGGGCGCCGCGCCCGAACCTCCCCAGCCCGGCTGGGGATTCGCCGGAGCGTTCCAGTTCTGCGGAGGCGGGCCGACCGGCTGGGCCGGGGTGGACCCCCAGCCCTGCTGCGGGTTCTGCGGCCGGCCGGGCACCGGGGGATTGCGGTTCCAGCCCTGCTGCGCGGCGGTCGGGCCGGGCTGATGGAACTGACCCGGCCCGCCGTACGGCGCCTGCTGGTTGAAAGGTGGCTGCTGCTGGGCGAACTGGCCCTGCTGAGGCGGCTGGTCCGGCCGGCCCGCGGGCCCGTTCCGCTGCCAGGGCTGCGGCGCTTGCTGCCACTGCTGCTGGGACGGATACTGCCGGGACGGCTGCGGCTGGGCCGGGTACTGCGGCTGCCCCTCGGGCACCTGAGTACCCCAGGCGGGCACCTCTCCCGAACCCGAGGTCACGCCCGGGCCGGTGTTGCCGGTGCTGCCGACCGGCCGCTCCACCCGGGTCTCGTCGACCGCGGCCACGGGCTGCCCGACGGTGGCCCGGGCATCACCGGAGTATCCCCCGGCCGGGCCGGTGGAACTGGCCACCACCAGCTGCGTCGCCTCGGCCAGCACGACGGTGGCATCGGTGGTGTCGGGCTCCGACGGACGGCCGAGCAGCATCGACAGCGCCTGCTGAGCGCTCGGGCGGCGGGCCGGGTCCTTGGAGAAGCACAGGCGCAGCACGCCGGCCAGCTCGGGCGGCACCCCGGTCAGGTCCGGCTCGTCGTTGGCGATCTTGGCGATGGCGGCCATCATGTGCTCGGCCTCGAACGGCGCCCGGCCGGTGGCGGCGAACACCATCACCGAGCCCCAGGCGAACATGTCCGTGGCCGGGCCGACCCGCTCGCCCCGCAACTGCTCGGGCGACATGAAAGCCGGTGTGCCGAGCAGCTTGCTGACCTTGGTGGTGTCGTTCGAGTCGTCGCGCGCGATGCCGAAGTCGATGACCCGCGGACCCTCCGGCGACATCATCACGTTGGCCGGTTTGAGGTCGCGGTGCACCACGCCGGCCTGATGGATGGCCGCGAGCGCGGTGGCCGTGCCGATGGCCAGGCGCTGGAGACGGGTGCCGGTCAGCGTGCCGCGCTCGGAGACGTACTGGTGCAGCGACGGGCCCTCGATGTACTCGCTGACCACGTAGGGGGACGACGCCGCCATGTCGAAGTCGATGATCTGCGCGGTACAGAACGGAGCCACGCGGCGCGCGGCGCTGACCTCCCGGGTGAAGAGCTGGCGCGAGTGCTCGTCTTCGACGCGCAGCATCTTGACCGCGACGAGTTCGTTGTCGGGGGTCACACCGAGGTAGACCACCCCCTGCCCACCTGCACCGATGCGCCCGGTCAGCCGGTATCCGGCCACCTGCGCAGGGTCTGTGTTCAGCAAGGGGGCTACGTCAGGCACGGTGGCAGTCTGCCATTCGGAGCGGGTGATTCAGTAGTACTCACGGTGAAGGTGCGCGCCCAGGCTGGTTCGCGTGACTCTGTGCCGAATGCCCGTCACTGATGCGTGAGGGTACCGACGGCCTTGTTGCTCTCCTCGGAGTCGTCCTGCCAGGAGAACAGGATCTGGTTCGCCCCGCTGCGGGTGAGCACGACGGTGCTGGTGTCGGCGCAGCTGTCCCACAGATCGTCTTCCAGGTGGGTGGTCATCTCCACCGAGTCGTCACCCCCGGAGACGTAGGTCAGCACGCCGCTGCACCCGAGGTCGTCGATCGCGATCTTGCCGGTGGTGGCACCCTGGTCGAGGGTGACCACCGCGTCCCAGCTGGTCACCTGACCGAGCGGCTGGCTGACCGGGCCGCTCCAGATGCCGGAGCTCCAGGCGGGCAGGCCGGTGCCCGCACCGCCTCCCGGCAGCGTGACGGCGGGCGTCGACCCGGCCGGTGTGGAGCCCCCGGGGAACGACGCTCCGGAACTCGGCCCGCCCTCGCCGCTCTGGCCGTCGGTGTTCTGGCCGCTCGTGGTCGAGCTCGGCGCCGGGACGCCGGTCGACTCCGGCTGTGAGGGCAGCCCCCCGTTCTCCGGACCGGTGTCGCCGGCTGTCGGACGTCCGTGGTTCGAGACGGCACGCACCGCGAAAGCCCCGCCCGCCACCAGCCCGCCTCCGATCAGCAGGAGCGCCAGTACCGCCCCGAGCGACGAGACCGGCCCGCTGCGACGCCTGCGCGAGGGGACCACAGGGGTGGACGTCCGGTCGGGCCTGGGCGTGGACGTCCGGTCAGGCACCCCTCGGGCACCCGGCTCCCGGGGTGCTCCCGGTGGCGGGGGTGTGCCGTAGTGCGGGTCGCCGGGCGCCACCCGGCGGGTGGCGGCGGTGCGATCGGTGGCGTGCCCGGCGGCATGGCTGCTGGATTGCCCTGTCGGGCGCTCGGAGGTGGGGCTGCTGGACTGTCCCGTCAGGTGCCCGGTGGCGTGCCCGTTGCCGCGCTCACCGTTGTGCGCAAGCCGGTTTCGGGAGGTCGGGGCCGTCCGGTCGGCAGACCCGGTTCGCGCCGTCGCACTCCCCTGGCCGGTCCAGGCCGTCGGGGCGGTCCGCCCCGTCTGCCCGGCGGCACCGGCCCCGACCCCGGCTCCAGCACTGGCCCCAGGTCCGGCCCCGACAGCACCAGCAGCCCCGGCCGCGCCGGCCCCAGTTCCGCCAGAATCAGCCGACCCGACAGCACCGGCCGGCCCACCCGTGTTCGCCTGGGCGATCCGGCTGGCCTCGGCCAGCACCGGCCCGGCATCGGTGACGTCGTAGGCCGGCGTCGGCCGTCCGAGCAGCATCGCCAGGGCCTGCTGGGCGGTCGGCCGACGGCGGGCGTCTTTGTGCAGGCAGGTCGTCAGCACGTCGACGAGCCCGGCCGGCACCCCGTCGAGCTGCGGCTCCATCGTGGTGATGCGATGCACCACGGCCATCATGTGCTGGGCGTCGAAGGGGGCCCGGCCGGTGGCGGCGAACGCCATCACCGAGGCCCAGGCGAACATGTCGGTCTGCGGGCTCACCCGCTCGGCCCGGATCTGCTCCGGCGCCATGTAGGCGGGTGTGCCGAAAATCCGGCTGGTCACCGTGGTTTCGCTGGACAGGTCGCGGGCGATACCGAAGTCGATCACCCGCGGCCCCTCCGGCGACATCATCACGTTGGCCGGTTTGAAATCACGGTGCACCACGCCCGCCTGATGAATGGCGGCGAGTGCGGTGACGGTGCCGATCGCGAGACGCTCCAGCCGGGTCCCGGCGATCGGCCCGGAGTCGCGCACCAGCCGCTGGAGCGACGGGCCCTCGATGAATTCACTGACCACGTAGGGCGATTCGCCCTCCAGGTCGAAGGTGATGATGCGGGCCGTGCAGAACGGCGCCACCCGCCGGGCGGCCGCGACCTCCTTGGCGAACTGCTGCCGCGAGCGCTCGTCCTCCAGGCGCAGCTGCTTGATCGCCACCCGCTCGCCGTCCGGGTTCAGGCCGAGGAACACCACGCCCTGGCCGCCCTGCCCCAGCCTGCGCACGATGCGGTACCCCGCGACCTCGGCGGGGTCGCCGGTGCGCAACTCGGTAGCGTCGGGCATCCGGCCATAGTGCCACCCATGCCTGTACGAGCCGTAGGAAATGCCGTTCCGTGACCTCATCGTCACGGCAGGTCAGAACCCGGCGAGCCGGTACGGGATGCAACCCAGCCCTCTCAGGGGTAACCCTGATATCACCAGGCGATCACCCGCGGTTAAGCTGACCGAGGACCGTGCGGTGGGGAAGGCCGCCCGGTCCACCATGCGGAGGGGCGGTGAGGGCATGTTCCGGGCCTGGCGGGGAATGCGGGAACTCGTTCTGCTGGGCGCACTCTGGAGCATCTACTCACTGTCCCGGCTGCTCGCCTCGGCAGACCTGCACCCGGCCCTTGAGCGGGCCCGGGCGGTGCTGGGGCTGGAGCGCCGGCTCCACCTCGACCTGGAGACCGGTCTCAACGGCTTCACCACGCAGCACGAATGGCTGGCCGTGGGCGCGAGTTTCTATTACGCCACAGCCCATTACGTGATCACCGCGGCCGTGCTGATCGCCCTCTGGTTCAGCGGCTACCGGCGTTATTCCTACGCCCGCAACGCCCTGGTGCTGGCCACCGTGCTGGCCCTGACCGCCTATCTCATCCTGCCCACCGCCCCGCCGCGCTTCGTGCCGGGTTACACCGACGTGCTCGCCGGCAGCGCACATCTGGGCTGGTGGGGCGGCGGCGACTCGCTTCCCGGCGGGATGGGCCGGCTGACCAACGAGCTGGCGGCCATGCCCTCGATGCACGCCGGCTGGGCCCTGTGGGTGGCGCTGGCCGTGCACCTGCTCACCACCGGCCGGCTGCTGCGCGGGCTGAGCTGGGGGCACGCCCTGCTCACCGGCCTGGTGGTGATCGGCACCGGCAACCACTGGACGCTCGACGTGCTGACCGGCTGGCTGGTGGTCGGCGGCGCCTGGGCGCTGGTCAGCCGGTTGCAGCGCCCCGGCCGCTCACGGCAGCCGGAACCGGCCGGAGCTCAGTCCGTCTCGCTGGAGACCGGCTGATACCCGGCCTCGGTCAGGTCGGCCACCACCTGGCGGCAGTGCTCCGCGCCGCGGGTCTCCAGCCACAGCGCCACCTCCACCTCGTTCACCGGGGTGTGCGGGCCGGTGCGCACGTGCTCCACCTCCATCACGTTCGCGTCGGTGGTGGCCAGGCGCATGAGCAGCCCGGCCAGCGAGCCGGGCCGGTCGGGCACCCGCACTTGCAGGCGCAGGTACCGCCCGGCCGAGGCCAGGCCGTGCCGGATCAGGCGCATCAGCAGCAGCGGGTCCACGTTGCCGCCGGAAAGCACGGCCAGCGCCGGGGTCTCGATCTCCAGCTCGGGCTTCAGCAGGGCCGCCACAGCCACCGCCCCGGCCGGCTCGATCAGCAGCTTCTGCCGTTCCAGCATCAGGATCAGGGCCCGGGAGATGGTCTCCTCGTCGACCGTGACCATCTCGTCCACCAGGCTCTCGACGATGGTGAACGGCACGTCACCCGGCCGGCCGACCGCGATGCCGTCGGCCATCGTGCTCATCGACGGCAGCGACTCCGGGCGCCCGGCCGCCAGCGAGGGAGGGTAGGCGGCGGCCGACTCGGCCTGCACACCGATCACCCGGATGTCGGGACGGCGGGCCTTCAGCACCGTGGCCACCCCGGCGAGCAGTCCCCCGCCACCGGTGCTGACCAGCACCGTCTTCACCTCGGGCCGCTGCTCCAGGAGCTCCAGGGCGATGGTGCCCTGACCGGCCACCACGTCCGGATGGTCGAACGGGTGGATCATCACCGCGCCGCTGGTGGCGGCGTGTTCCAGCGCGCTGGCCAGGCACTCGTCCACGGTGTTGCCGGTGAGCACCACCTCGGCGCCGTAACCGCGGGTGGCGTCGAGCTTGGGCAGCGGCGCGCCGACCGGCATGTACACCCGGGCCGGCACCCCCAGCAGCCGGGCGGCCAGGGCCACCCCCTGGGCGTGGTTGCCGGCGCTGGCCGCGACCACACCACGGGCCTTCTCCTCGTCGGACAGCCGGGCCATCCGGGTGTAGGCCCCGCGGATCTTGAACGACCCGGCGCGCTGCTGGTTCTCGCACTTCAGCCACACCTGGCCGCCGCGCAGGTCGGAGAGCGCGCGGCTGCGGACCACGGGCGTGCGCCGGATCACCGGCTCGAGCAGTTCCGCGGCCGCCACCACGTCGGCATCGCTCACGGGCAGAACACGGCGGTCGGCAACGGACATGACCGAATCCTGCCACGGCCCTGTGACGGCGGGGTTCCCGGGCGAACCGTGCCCGATCTGCCGTTCCCCCCGGAGATGACACACTTGCCCACCATGTGGGGAGGGCGCAGCCCGCGGCGGGTTCCGCTGCTCCGGGTCGACGAGGCGGGCCTCGCCGACCGCGGCCGGATCTGGTTGCTCGAGGCCGCGCACGTGCTGCTCGCCGTCCCCAGTTCTCTGGTCTTCGTCCTGATCGTGGCGGGCTGGCCGACGGCCACCGTGGGCGTCGGGTTCCTGCTGCTCCACCTCGCCGTGCCGTCGGCCGCGCGGCTCGGCCGGGTGCACCGCCACCTGGCCGGGCTGGCCCTGCACCGGCCGGTCGAGGTCCGCGACCACCAGCGTCCCCGCGAGCGTGGTGCGGCTCTGCTCTGGGGCGGGCCGCTGACCTGGGTGCAGGATCCGCGGCGCTGGCTCGACCTGGCCTTCGCCGCGTTCGCGGCCACCGGGGGCCTGGTCATGTCGGCCATCGTGGTCGCCCTGCCGGCCGGGGTGATCGCGCATGTCGTACTGCCGTTCGTGTTTCCCGGCCTGTGGTGGATGGTACTGCTGATCCCTCTCGACCTGGCGCTGTGGTGGATTCTGGGGCCGGTGCTGTGCACCGCCCGGGCGATCACCACGCTGGCGATGTTCGGCAGCTCACGCACCGCCCAGCTGGAGCGCCGGGTGGCCGCGGTGTCGGAGTCCCGGGCCGAGACGATCGACCACTCGGCCGCCGAGATCCGGCGCATCGAGAGGGATCTGCACGACGGCGCCCAGGCGCGCATCGTGTCGCTGGGCATGAACATCGGCCTGGCGGAACAACTTCTGCACACCGACCCGGCCGCGGCGGCGGCGCTGCTGGCCGAGGCCCGGCAGGCCACCACCGACGCGCTGGAGGATCTGCGCGGCGTGGTGCGCAGCATCCATCCGCCGGTGCTGGCCGACCGCGGCCTGGCCGGGGCGGTCGAGGCCCTGACCGTGCAGATGTCCGTGCCGGTCATCACGACCGCCGATCTGCCTGACCCGATTCCGGCGCCGATCGAGACGGCGGTCTACTTCGCCGTCGCCGAGGCACTGGCCAACGTGGTGAAACACGCCGGGGCGCACCAGGCCTGGGTGCGGCTGGAGCACCGGGACAACCGGCTGCGCACTCAGATCGGGGACGACGGGACAGGTGGGGCGTCGCTCGACGGCGGCTCGGGTCTGGCCGGGGTGGCGCGCCGGCTGCGGGCGTTCGACGGCACACTGGACATCGACAGCCCCGCCGGGGGCCCGACAACCGTCACCGTGGAGGTGCCGTGCGCGTCGTCCTCGCCGAAGACCTAGCGCTGCTGCGCGACGGCCTGATCCGGCTGTTCGAGGCGCACGACTTCGAGGTGGTCGCCGCCGTCGACAACGCCAGGTCGCTGCTGGAGACGCTGGACGCGAAAGACGCGGACATCGCCGTCCTCGATGTGCGGCTGCCCCCGACCTTCACCAACGAGGGACTGATGGCGGCGGTCGAGATCCGCCACCGGCGGCCCGCCTTCCCGGTGCTGGTGCTCAGCCAGTACGTCGAACAGCTTTACGCCAAGGAACTTCTCGCCTCCGGCCAGGGGTCCATCGGCTATCTGCTGAAAGACCGGATCACCGACGTCCGTGCGTTCGTCGAGGCGGTGCAGCAGGTCGCGGCCGGGGGCACCGTGCTCGACCCGCAGGTGGTGTCGAGCATCCTGACCCGTGCCCAGCACGAGGCCCCGATGGAGCGGCTCACCGAACGCGAGCGCGAGGTGCTGGGGCTGATGGCACAGGGCCGGTCCAACGCGGCGATCGCGGCCCGGTTGTTCATGTCCGAGAAGGCCGTGGGCAAGCACACCAACAGCATCTTCACCAAGCTCGACCTGCCCCAGGCCGCCGACGACAACCGGCGGGTGCTGGCGGTTCTCGCCTACCTACATCACGACTGAGCAGGCTTGGTCCGCAGCTGGCGGCAGCTGCGGGCCAGCACCTCCAGCTCGACCAGCAGGGCCTCGGCCGAGGCGCTCATCACCTCGCTGGGCTCGATCACCCGCTCCTCGCTGAGGAACTGGGCCACGAACGGGATGTGCACGGCGGCCGCCGCCGGGCGCAGCCGGACCGCGTTGAGCACCGGGTCCAGCGTCGTCACCGCACGGGTGCCGGCCGACACCCCGCCGTAGCTGACGATTCCGACGGGCTTGTTCGCCCACTCCTGCGCCAGGAAGTCGATCGCGTTCTTCAGCGGCGCGGTGTAGCCGTGGTTGTACTCCGGCATCACGAACACGAAGGCGTCGGCCCGGTCCACCTGGGCACTCCAGCGCTTGGTGTGCTCGTGCACGTACTGCTTCAGGCGGGGATGGTTCGGCTCGTCCATGAACGGCAGGTTCAACTCGGCCAGGTCGACCAGTTCCACCGTGAACCCGCCGTGCTTCTCGGCCGCCTTGCGCACCCACTGCGCCACGGGGAGACCGACCCGGCCGGGTCGGGTGCTGGCGACGATGATCTGGAGAACCGGAGTGGCCATGCCACCACCGTATGCCCCGGCTCAGACCCGCGGCCCGCCGACTCCCCCGGGCGGCGCATACCCGATGATCGGCGCGGCCAGCGCCTGCGCGGAGGCTGCCATACCGGCCGGGCCCGCCTCCACCGTCGCCGGGCCCGGCAACGCGACCGTCACCGTCACCGGGGCCACCGGCGCACCGGCCAGCCGGTCCTTCAGCCGCAGCGCGGGCTTCTCGACCACGAACCAGGAGAACACGGTCAGCGCCAGGGTGAGCGTGATCTCCAGCGCGTGCTGCTCCAGGTGCGGGTAGTGGCGGCTCTGCACCGTCATGAAGACCGGGAAGTGATAGAGGTACAGACCGTACGAGACCATCCCGACCGCGACGAACGGCCGCAGCGACAGCAGATCCACCATCGGACCCTGCTTCCGGGTGGCCAGGTGGTGCACGATCATCGTGGCGAACAGCGCGGCCATCGGCAGGCGCCATTCGTAGGTGTCGCTGGTCTCGATGTGCGAGGTGGCGAACAGCGCGGCCAGACCGAACACCCCTGCCCAGGCGACGATCTCGGACTGCCGGCCGCTGCGGGCCAGGCTGTCGCGCCGGTTCAGCAGCACCGCCAGCAGGCTGCCGAGCAGCAGGCCGTCGCAGTGCGAGGTGGTGGCGTAGTAGATCCACAGGAAGCTGTCGGAGTTGGCCACGCCGACCCAGCGAGCCAGCACCACCAGCGCGATCAGCACCACCAGACCGGCGGCCGGCGCCTTCTTCCGCCGGGCCAGCACCCCGATCAGCACCAGCGGCCAGATCAGGTAGAACTGCTCCTCGATCGACAGCGACCAGGTGTGCGTCCAGATCCCGGTGCCCTCGTTCACCCACACGTTGGCCCAGTTGGCCACGTACAGAAGCACACTCGCGATCGCGATCACCGGGTTCAGGGTGAGCTGGTCACGGGCCCAGGTGAACACGAACGGCAGGCTGACGGCCAGCATGAACAGCAGGGGCGGCAGCAGCCGCAGCGCCCGCTTGACGTAGAACGCCTTCAGGTCGACACCCCCGCTGCGTGACCACTCGCGCAGCAGCAGGGCGGTGATCAGGTAGCCGCTGATCACGAAGAAGACGTCCACCCCGAGAAAGCCGCCGTGGGCCGCCGGGGAGGTGTGGAAGGCCATGACGGCGAGCACGGCGAACGCCCGCAGGCCGTCGAGCGCGGGGCGTCGCGACATATCTGTCCTCGGAATCACTCGGCCGGTCGGGAACCTTTTGCAGCCCCACCTGTGTACAGCCTGTCCCGAGGAAATCCGAGATTTTGACGCGTGATTCACAGATCATCACGGGAACGGGCCAGCGGGCCCCCGGTCACGTGACCGAGGGCCCGATTCCCATTGCCGTGCGTGATATTCGAACAAAGGACGACGAAAACCTCAGACCTGCCCGAGGCCTTCCGGAAGATCACCGTGGTGCACCACGGTGAGCCGCTGGGTGGGGCGGGTGAGTGCCACGTACAGGTCGCTGGCGCCCCGGGCCGACGCCGCGATGATGCCGGCCGGGTCGACCACGGTCACCGCGTCGTACTCCAGGCCCTTCACGTCGTCGACGCTGAGCACGGAGACCCGCTCGGCCAGCGAGGCGTACTCCGGTGCCAGCAGCGACTTGCGCACCCGCTCGGACACCTCGCCGGTGACCTCCTCGCGGGCGAGGATCACCGCGAACTGCCCACCGCCGAGCGCCTCGTCGTCGGCGCGCACCGCCGACAGCACGGCCTCGACCACGGCACCCGGCTCGTCGGCCGTGCGCAGCAGCACCGGGTCCCAGTCACCCTCGCGGGCCGACTCGGGCAACCGCACGCTGATGCCGGTGGCCACCAGCATGGCGGCGGCCGGGCCCATGATCTTGGCCGGGGTGCGGTAGTTCACGGTGAGCTCAGCCATCCGCCAGCGGTCCTTGGCGATCGAGTCCAGAGCACCGGCCCAGGTGTCGGCCCCGGCCGCGGAACTGGTCTGGGCCAGGTCGCCCACCACGGTCATCGAGCGCGACGGCACCCGCCGGGCCAGGGTGCGCCACATCATCGGCGACACCTCCTGGGCCTCGTCGACCACGATGTGCCCGTAGGTCCAGGTGCGGTCGTCGCGGGCCCGCTCGGCCACGGTCAGGCTGCTGCCCGAGCTGTCGAACCGGTCGGCCAGCATGTCGGCCGTCATCATCGCCGACGCCTCGCCGGACATCTGGAGCACGCCCTGGGCGTAGCGCACCGCCTCGGCCCGCTCGGCCGCCGCCCGGGCCCGCTCCCGGGCCGCCGTGGCGGTGGCCGTGACGTCGGGTCCGATCAGCTCGGCCACCTCGTCGAGCAGCGGCACGTCGGCCTGGGTCCACGGGCTGCCGGACTCGCGCAGCAGCAGCCGGGACTCGACCTTGGACAGCTTGCCCTCGGTGGCCGCCCGCAGCCGCTTGGCGTCGGAGAACAGCTTGTCGAGGAAGCCCTCGGCCGACAGCGGCATCCAGCGCAGGTTGATCTCGCGCCGCACGTCGACGCTGTCGCGCAGTTCCACGGCCAGGTCGAGGCGGGTCTCCGGGTCGTTCTCCAGCCGGCGCGAACGGGCCAGCTGGCCGGCCAGGTCGTCGAGCAGGTGCTTGACGAACGTGGTGCGGGCCTCGTTGTGCGGCCGGCCGGTCTGCCGGGCCCGCGAGCGGGCCTCCGCCACGGCGGCCGGGCGCAGCGCGATCTGGTCGCCGTCGAGGGTGATCGGAACCGGCTTCGGCAGCAGCAGCTGGCGCTGCCGGACCGCGTCGCGGATCACCCGGGCCATCCGCAGATCGCCCTTGAGCACCGCCGTCTCGGGCCGGTCGGTGGCCGTGGCCTCGACCGACGGGAAGATCTGCCCCGGTGTGGAGAGCACCACGCCGGTCTCGCCGAGCGACGGCAGCACCCGCTCGATGTAGCGCAGGAACACCGGCGACGGGCCGACCACCAGCACACCGCTCTTGGCGATCCGCTCACGGTGCGTGTAGAGCAGGTAGGCCGCCCGGTGCAGGGCGACCGCCGTCTTGCCGGTGCCCGGTCCACCCTGCACCACCAGCACGCCGGTGAGCGGGGCCCGGACGATCTCGTCCTGCTCGGACTGGAGGGTGGCCACGATGTCGCGCATCTTGCCGGTGCGGTGCTCGGTGAGAGCCGTCATCAGGGCGCCGTCGCCGGTCACCGTGGTCAGGTCGGCCGCGTCGAGACCCGACGCGTCGAGCAGTTCGTCGTCGATGCCGGTGACCGTGCGGCCCCGGGTGGCCAGATGCCGACGGCGCGCCACACCACCCGGTGAGGCCGCCGTGGCCTGGTAGAACGCCGCCGCTGCGGGAGCCCGCCAGTCCACCAGCATCTGCTGCTGGCCCTCGTCGGACATCCCGATCCGGCCCACGTAGCGGCGTTCGCCGCCGGTCATGTCCAGACGCCCGAAGACCAGCCTGTCTTCCACCGCGCCCAGCTGGGCCAGACGCTCGGTGTGCAGCGCGTCGAACGCGTCTTTCTCCGCCCGGCCCGCGGGCGTGTTCGACGAGGACGACCGGCGCAGGTCGTCGAGGGTCTTCTCGGCCCGGGCACGGATGTCGTCGAGCCGTCCGTAGAGCACGTCCACGTAGGACTGCTCCAGCGACACCTCCCGTTCGGTGGCGCTCTGAGTTCCACCGGCGGCATCGCCCACGCCGTCGCCTCCCATGCTTGTCATCCCGCCTAGCTCGCCCCGCTCACCCGGCCGGTATCACGCACCGGCCAGCACAAATCGCACCTCCGGTATACCGGCACGACGCGTTCTGTCGTGCCGGACCGGCGCAAAGGACTTACCAGTATGTCTCCTCAGACGGTCTCCTGCTGGCCCTCCGCCACCCGGTTGACCGTGATCCAGTCGTCGATCTGCCGCCACCACTCGAACAACCAGGCGATGCGCTCCTCGCGGGAGGCCGGAACGCTGCCCGCCGGAACCTGCCACCACCGCATCTTCACGTCCATCTCGGTGGGCAGCGCGCCCCACACGTCGGCGACCGTGAGCAGGTGGTCGGTACCCGTGTGGGCGACCCAGACCACGTCGGCCTCGGGCGCGTTCTCCAGCACCGACAGCACCCCGCCCGGGCGGGGCGGCAGCACGTAGCGCATGGCCTCGGCCTTGGCCGCCTCGGCCAGCAGCCCGCGCCGGCGCAGCTTGGCGATGGCCCGGGCGCGGCGCCGGGCGGTGTAGTTGCCACCCTCGGGGAACAGCACCAGAGCGTCGTCGTGGTCGAGGCGCCGCGCCAGCTCGCCGATCTGGGTCTCCACGTCGGGCCCGTTCGCCGGGTCCACGGTGGCCTTGCCCGGGGCGCCGGACCGGATGAACCGGGTGGGCAGCCGGTTCAGCACGATGTCGATCGCCGGGTCCCACTGGAGCGTGTCTTTCAGCACGATGCGCGGTTCCCGGTCGTACCAGTCCATCAGCGCGTGCACGAGCAGGAACGAGTCGCCCGGGCCGGCGTGCCGGCAGAACACGATCAGCGGGCGGTCGCGATAGGCCTCGGGAGCCGGCCCCTCCACCCGCACCCGGACCCGCAGCACGTGGTTGACCATCCAGAAGATCCAGCGCAGCAGGGCGCGCACGCAGAGGTAGTGCCGGCGCTCGTGTTTCGGCTCACGCACCCGGGTGCCGAACCCGGCCGCAACCCAGAGGTAGACGAGCACGAACAGCGCCACCCCCTCGGCCGCCAGGTAGCCGATCACCAGCGTGGTGAGCCGCAGCGGACGGCTGCGCTGGCCCGGGATGACGACTCCGGCCAGGGCCGCGAGCAGCAACGTGGCCGGAGCCGTGACCACCGCGAGGAGACTGACCAGCAGCATCAGTGGGATCAGCAGCAGACGCCGGACCAGGTAGGGCGGAAGCATGCTCAGGCCCGCCCACCTGCCGGGAGCGACTCCAGGTAGCCGCGCGAGGCCTGGTAGGCCTCCTCGATGCGCTGGCGCACCCGCTGGGTGTTGCGGTAGCGCAGGTTGGCGCTGGGGCTGATCACCGAGCCGGCCGGAAGCACCCGCACCGCAACACCTTCGGGCACCGCGGCCATGTCGGCCGCGAACCGGTGCCGCCGGGCGATCTCGAACGCCACCGTGGCCACCTCCCAGGGCCGGCTGGGCACCTTGAGCGGCTGCTCGATGCGGCCGACGTGCAGCACGAAGATCTCGGTGGCGCCGAGCGCGACGGCCCGGCCCACCGGCAGGCTGTTGACCAGCCCGCCGTCGAGATAGTGCTCGCCGCCGATCTGCACCGGCCCGAACATGCCCGGCACGGCGCACGAGGCGGACACCGCCGAGGCCACCGGCCCCTCGGTGAACCAGGTCTCGGCCGCCCGCTCGATGCTGGACGCGCAGCACTGGAACGGCACGGCCAGGTCTTCGATGTTCACCGGTCCCAGCCGCCGCTCGATCAGCGCCCGCAGCGGCTCGATCGAGTGCAGGTGCGTGCCGGTGCTGGCGGCCACCCGCAGCCGCTGGAGCGGGCCGGAGAACAGCTCCCGCCCGCCCAGCGACTCCCAGGTGGCCACCAGCTCACCCACGCAGTCGAGCGTCGGCTCCGCCGCCAGCACGGCGCCGTTGATGGCGCCGACGCTGGTGCCGAGGACGAGGTCCGGCCGGTGACCGGCCTCCATCACGGCGCGGAGCATGCCCACCTCGCTGGCCCCCAGCATGCCCCCACCGCCGAACACGAACGCGGTCTTGCCCATACCTGCCTGCTACCCCTCGTCGGCCGCCGGAACCCGGAAACCGTACGCCCATTCGGTCATTCCAGCGTGTTCAGGTCTGCGACCGCCCGCTGGTCGAGCTCGCTGACCTCACCCAGCAGCGGAAAGGCCGGATGATGGTGCAGCACCGTGAGGTCGTACTCCAGGGCCGTGGCGGCCACGAGCAGGTCGCGCGGGCGCACCGGAGGCCCCGCCCAGGGGCCGAGTTTGGCTTGCAGCCGCACCGCGCGCTCGCCCACCGCCGGCCCGAACGGCACCGAGCGGTACGCCTGCTGCCGGTCGACCCGCATCTTGCGGTAGGCCTGCGGAGTGCCGGCCGTGCCCAGGGCCTCCAGATCGAGCACCGGGCAGGTGTAGAGCACCCCGGCCCGCAGCATCGGGCGCAGCCGGGCCGCCACCTCCTTGTAGTGCGCCAGGCCGATGGCGCTGCTGTCGAGCAGCCACCCCACGTTCATCCCATCCCCCCGTTCTGCCCCGCCAGTGCCGAGAACTGGCCGGACTCGTAGCGCTGGATCTCGGCCGCGACCGCACGCCGCTGGTTGCGATCGCGAATGAGCTCGGCGAGGGCCTGATCGACCGTCGCCGTGTCTTCTGCCCCCAGGAGCCGGGCGGCCTGCCGCAGCAGTGCCAGATCAACCCCCTCGACCGTCATCGTCGCTGTCAGCCGGGCCCCCTCGGGAGCTGACGGCTGACCCCCCTCCCTCTCTCCGCTCATACCCCCATGGTGCAACCCACCACCGACAATTTGCCCTCCCTCCCCGACCCTCACCCTCATCCCGCAGGCCAGAAGGGTTTTCACGATCCCGGACCGGCCCGGCCCAGGCACACCACCGGCGTCCTGCACCGCCTGGAACCCCGCCTGGAACCCCGCCTGCAACCCCGCCTGAGAACGGCCGGACGGCATCGGCTTTCGCCGCCCTCCCGCCGTCACGACGACCGCTGGGGCACGAGTTCTCCGGCAAGGTCAGAAAAGAGCCGAATTCCCGATCACCGCCGATCATCGGCGGCTACTGTTGATGAGGTGAACGGGGCAGAGAGCGACATCGACTCATGGCAAGAGGCACGGCTCATCCCGACCTCGGGCATCAACGGGGGTGAGGAGCAGGAGCGCCGGGCCACCTCCGCCCTGCTGGCCGTCATGGCGTCGGTGAAGGAGTTCGGCCGGGCGCTGACCCAGCCGCTCGGGGCACCGGCGGGCACCGTGCAGACCTTCATCGAGGTGCCGTTCCCGCACGGCGACCGGAAGGTCTACCCGGACGGGCTGATCCGGGTCCGCCGGGGCCAGCGGGAGTGGACCGCCCTGGTCGAGGTGAAGACCGGCACCACCCCGCTCGACCCGGCCCAGTTGGAGACCTACCTCGACGTCGCCCGTGGCCGCGGTTTCGACGCCCTGCTCACCATCAGCAACCAGATCGCCCCCACGGCCGGGCAGCACCCCACCCCGCTCGACCGCCGTCGCACCCGGTCGGTGGCCCTGCACCACTACTCCTGGAGCCAGGTGCTCACCGAGGCCGTGGTGCAGCGCGAGCACCGCGGGGTGGCCGACCCCGACCAGGCCTGGATCCTCGGTGAGCTGATCCGCTACCTGGAGCACGACCGGTCGGGGGCGCTGGAGTTCGACGACATGGGTCGGGACTGGGTGGCCGTGCGGGAGGCGGTGCTCGACGGCACGCTGCGCCCCACCGATCCCGGCACCACCGAGGTCGCCAACCGTTTCGACGCCCTGCTGCGGTTCGCGGGTCTCAAGCTGGGCCGGCGGCTGGGCACCGACGTGGTGCCCCTGCGCACCCGCAAAGAACAGGCCGACCCGGCGCTGCGGGCGGCCGGTCTGGTCTCCACCCTGGCCTCGTCCGGCACGCTGACCGGCGTCCTGCGCATCCCGCAGGCCGTCGGCGCGCTCACCGTCACCACCGACCTGCGGGCCGGCCGGGTGATCTGCCACATCGACGTCGAGGCGCCCCGGGTGGGCCGGCCGGTCACCCGGGTCAACTGGCTGGTGCGGCAGCTCGGCTCGGCCCCCGACACGCTGCGGGTCGAGGTGTTCACCGCCCACACCCGGGCCTCGGTGTCGGCGGAACTGCTCGGCCGGGTGCGGGCCGAGCCCGACCGCCTGGTGCTCGACCCGTCCCGCGAGATCCGTGGTTTCCGGCTCGCCCTGGAACTGCCGCTCGGGCCGAAACGCGGCCGGGGCAAGGGCGGTTTCGCCGACAGCGTGCTGTTCGCGATCGAGACGTTCTACGCCGACGTGATCCAGTCGCTGCGCTCGTGGACCGCCAAGGCGGCCAAACCGCCGCTGCTGCGCCAGGACTCGCACGACGAGCCGGTGGCCGAACGGCTGGTGGCGTCGTCGCTGTCCAGCCAGGACGGCCCGGAACCGGCACCCGCCCGCATCCCCGCACCGGCGCGTCCCATCGACCAGCTCAACCGCGAGGCCGTCACCTGGACCGTCACGCTGCCTGGCCCGCGCGGCCCGTCACGTCGCGAGATCCGCCGCCTGGTCACCGGAATCGAGGGGCAGGACGAGGAGGGCTGGTACGCCGACCCCGACCGGCAGGGCCAGTTGCGCTGGTGGAACGGCACCGGCTGGAGCGAGTACGTGTACGAGGTGCAGGCGGTGGGCGGCCCGGGCCTGCTATAGGCTCACGGCCGCAAAACCAGGCTCACGGCCGCAACTCCAGGCGCGCAGCCGTAAAACCAGGCCGCATCACTCGGCCTGCCCCGATCGCGCCCCCGACCGCTCAGCCCCGATCCCGGCCAGCACCACGCAGGCCACGCCGAGCCCGGCCGTCACCCCCGGCACCTGCCCGAGCAGCAGAAACCCGATCCCGGTGGCCACGGCCGGCTCCAGGCTCATCAGGGTGCCGAAGGCCGCCGCCGTCAGCCGCCGCAGTGCCAGCAGCTCCAGCACGAACGGCACCACGGGCACGAGCACGGCCAGGAACAGCCCGTGCAGCACGTCGTCCCCCCGCAGTTGCACGTCACCGCCGAACAGCGTGGGGAGGGCGACCAGGGTGGCGACCAGCCCGGCCACCGGCATCGAGACCCCCAGCCCGGTCAGCCCCGAGGCCTCGTCGCCCACCCGCTGGGTGAGCAGGATGTACAACGCCCAGCACCCGGCCGCGGCCAGGGCCAGCGCCACCCCGGCCGGATGCACGTCCCCGCTCCACGGCTCGGTCAGCAGCACCACCCCGGCCAGCGCGGGCACCGGCAGCAACCGGGCCCGGCCCCGGCCACGCAGCACCGCCACCCCGAGCGGCCCGAGAAACTCCAGAGCGCTGGCCGTGCCCAGCGGCAGATAGGCGAGGGAGGCCATGAACAGCATCGTCAGTCCCGCCGTGATCACCCCGAGCAGCACCGCGGTCCGGGTGACCGCCTGCCGTCGTGGCCGCACCAGCACGGCGAACAGCAGCCCGGCCCAACCCAGCCGCAGCCATGCCGTGGTCACCGCGCCGATCTCCTCCAGCAGGGGGACGGCGGTGGCCAGGCCGAGCTGGACGCTGAGCACGGCACCGACCGCCATCAGGCTGCCGGTGCGCGCCGAGGAGGCGGAAGTGGGTGGGGCCACGGAGGTCACGGTCACGCCGCCATGGGACCGCCGATGCATCGTCCGTGTCCACGTGCCGATCATGGACATACTGTTCAGGACCTGCGAACAATTGACGGTGGAGACCCGGCGCCTGGAACTGCTGCTCGAACTCTCCCGGCTGGGCTCGATGCGTGAGGTGGCCGAGCGGCTGCGCACCACCACGTCCACCGTCTCGCAGCAGATCGCCGTGCTGGCCCGGGAGGTCGGCACCCCGCTGCTCGAACCGGACGGCCGGCGGGTGCGGCTGACTCCGGCGGGCCGTCGTCTGGCCGCTCATGCGGCCACCATCCTGGCCGCGGTGGAGGCCGCCCGTGCCGACCTGGACCCGGCGGCGGAACCCGCGGGCACCCTGCGGGTGGGCGGTTTCGCCACGGCGATCCGGCGGGCGGTGCTACCGGTCGTGGCCCGGCTGGCCGCCGATCATCCCCGGGTGCACGTGCTGATCCACGAGTACGAGCCGGCCGAGAGCCTGGCCCTGGTCGCCTCGGACCACCTGGACCTCGCGCTGGTCTACGACTACGACCTGGCACCTCGCACCAAAGACCCGGTTCTGCAATGGGTTCCGCTGTGGACCACGCCCTGGTCGATCGGCGTGCCGCAGTCACTGGCGCACGCGGACTCCACCTTTCTGGCCGGGCAGCCGTGGATCGTGAACTCCCGCAACACCGCCGACACGGAGGTGGCGCGAACCCTGGCGTCGCTGGCCGGTTTCGAGCCACGCATCACCCACCAGGCCGACAGCCTGACCCTGGTCGAAGACCTGATCCTGGCCGGGCAGGGCATCGGCCTGCTGCCGGCCGACCGTCCCACGCCGAGGGGAATCACCCTGGTACCCCTGCGAAATCCGCAGGTGCACCTGCGCGCCTACGCCGTCACGCGTCCGGGCCGTTCCGAATGGCCGCCCCTGGCGCTCGTTCTCGGCCTGCTGGATTCCCCACAAACCACTCATTGAGGACGACGAAACACCGAAACCTGTTGCCCCTGTGACTGGAGTGACTCGCTCTCGCCAGTTTCCGCTGGATCGTGCAGACTGCCGGTCCTGACCGGTTGACGCCGGGTAGCCTGATCCGTCATGGAGGGGGCCGGAATGAAGAAGAACGGGTGGCGCGAGCCACGGCTGATCCCGACCACGGGTATCGGCTCACAGGTGGAGCAGGAGCGCCGGGCAACAGCCGCGCTGCTGGCCACCATGACCGCGGTGGAACGGTTCGGGCGAGCCCTGACCGAACCGCTCGGTGCACCGGAGGGCACGATCGAGACGTTCGTCGAGGTCCCGTTCTCCACGGGTGACTCGGAATGCCTGCCGCACGGCGTCATCCGGGTGCGTGAAACGTCTCAGCCGGAGTCCTCCTGGACCGCCCTGGTCGAGGTGAGCACCGGTCCGCGACCGCTGCGCAGCTCCCGGCTGGAGGCGTATCTCGACCTGGCCACCGGGCACGAGATCGACGCCCTGCTGACGATCAGCAACGAGATCCCGCCGGTGGCGGGGCAGCACCCCACACCGGTGGCCAAGGAGAAGCTCGGCCAGGTCTCCATGCTGCACTTCCCGTGGAGCAAGATCGTGGCGGAAGCGGTGGTGGAGCGGGAGGAGTGCGCCGAGCCCGATCCGGTCGCCGCCCGGGTGCTCGGCGAGCTCATCCACTACCTGGAGCATCCGCGTTCCGGCGCACTGCTTTTCGAGGTCGCCGAGGATGCGCCCACCACCCGTCTGCCCCGGCTGGAGGTCGCCGCACCCGACCCGGTCGCCGAGGTGCCGATCCCGCGTGGGCCCGCCCGCCGGGAGATCCGGCTGGCCCTGCGCGAAGACGCCGAGCCCTCGCCGCCCGACCAGCCCGGCTGGTACCGCGACGACCAGGACACCACCCGGATGCGCTGGTGGCAGGGATCGGCCTGGACCGATCACTGGTACGACCTGCCGCCGGCACCGGCGGGAGCCGACGAGAAGCTCAACACGCCCTAGGGCAACAGGGCGACGTCGAGGCGGTCGCGGAGTTCGGTCAGGGAGATGCCGTGTGTCTCCCGCACCCGCACTCCGGCCTCCTCGATGCCGAACACCGCCAGCTCGGTGTACACCCTGCTGACACACCTCCGACCGGTCAGCGGATATCCGCACTCCGGAACCAGTTTCGCGCGCCCGTCCCGGGTGAAGAGCGACATCATCACAAACACCTGCTTGGCCCCGATGGCCAGGTCCATCGCCCCGCCGACGGCCGGGATCGCGCCCGGCTCCCCGGTGTGCCAGTTGGCCAGGTCACCGGCCGCGGACACCTGGAACGCCCCGAGCACGCAGACGTCGAGATGCCCGCCACGCATCATCGCGAAGCTGTCGGCGTGGTGGAAGTAGGCCGCCCCCGGCGCCTCGGTCACCGGGATCTTGCCGGCGTTGATCAGGTCCGGGTCGATCTCGTCACCGACCGCCGCCCGGCCCGTGCCGAGCATGCCGTTCTCGGTGTGCAGCACCACCCCGCTGCCGGGGGCCAGATGGTCGGCCACGGTGGTGGGCTGCCCGATGCCCAGGTTCACGTACGACCCGGGCGGGATGTCGCGGGCCACGGTCGCCGCGAGCTCAGCTCTGCTCAGTGGCCCGCTCATCGCACCTCCACCATCCGGTTCACGAAAATACCTGGGGTGACCACTACTTCGGGGTCGATCGCACCGGTCTCGACGATCTCGGCGACCTGCACCACGGTGGTGGTGGCCGCGGTGGCCATCACCGGGCCGAAGTTGCGGGCGGTCTTGCGGTACACGAGATTGCCCGCCCGGTCGGCCCGATGGGCCTTGATCAGCGCCACGTCACCCCGGATCGGATACTCCAGCACGTAGTCCCGGCCGTCGATGGTGCGCTGCTCGCGCCCCTGGGTCAGCAGGGTGCCGACGCCGGTCGGGCTGAAGAAGGCGCCGATGCCGGCCCCTGCCGCGCGCATCCGCTCGGCCAGGTTGCCCTGCGGCACCACCTCCAGCTCGACCCGCCCGGCCCGGTACAGCTCGTCGAACACGTAGGAGTCGCTCTGCCGCGGGAACGAGCAGATCATCCGCCGCACCCGCCCGGCCGCCAGCAGCGCGGCCAGCCCGGCGTCGCCGTTGCCCGCATTGTTGCTGACCACGGTCAGATCGCCGGCCCCGCCCCGGCGCAGCGCGTCGATCAGCTCGAACGGCTGCCCGGCGGAGCCGAAACCGCCGATCAGCACGGTGGATCCGTCGGCGATCCCGGCCACCGCCTCGTCGGCGGTGGCGCACTCGACGGCGGTCATGCGTTCTCCAGCACGACGGCCAGGGCCTGCCCGACGCCGATGCAGACGGCGGCCACACCCCAGCGTTCGTCGCGTTCGCGCAGCACGGCGGCGAGGGTGCCGACCAGCCGACCGCCGGAGGCCCCCAGCGGATGCCCGAGCGCGATCGCCCCGCCCCGCACGTTCACCCGGCCCGGATCCACGTCCCAGGCGTCCACACAGGCCAGTGCCTGCACGGCGAACGCCTCGTTGAGCTCGACCGCCCCCACGTCGTCCCAGCCGATCCCGGCGCGCTCCAGGGCCTTCGCGGCCGCGGCCACCGGCGCCCAGCCGAACGCCTGCGGCTCGCAGGCGTGGGCCGCGCGCCCGGCGACCCGGGCCAGCGGGGTCAGCCCGAGCAGGTCCGCGGCAGCCTCCGACCCGAGCAGCACGCCCGAGGCACCGTCGCTCAGCGGTGACGCGTTGGCTGCGGTGATCGTGCCGTCCGGCCGGAACACCGGTTTCAGCCCTGCCAGTTCCGCGGCGGTCGACGTGGCCCGCACGCCCTCGTCGCGGGTCAGCCCGGCCACCGGCGTCACCAGGTCGTCGTAGAAACCGTCGTCCCAGGCCTGCTGCGCCAGCCGGTGCGAGCGCAGCGCGAACTCGTCCTGCCGCTCCCGGCTGATCGGGAACCGGTCCCGCAGTTGCTCGTTCGCCTCGCCCAGCGACACCGTCCACTCGGCCGGCATTCGCCGGTTGACCAGCCGCCAGCCCAGCGTGGTGGACACCAGCGAGGCGTCACCGGCCGGAAAAGCCCTGTCCGGCTTGGGAACCACCCACGGCGCCCGGGTCATCGACTCCACACCGCCGGCGATCACCACCTCGGCGTCGCCCGTCTCGATCGCCCGGGACGCGGTGATCACGGCGTCGAGACCCGAGCCGCAGAGCCGGTTCACGGTGCTGGCGGGCACCGAGACCGGCAGCCCGGCGAGCAGACCGGCCATCCGCGCCACGTTGCGGTTGTCCTCACCCGCCCCGTTCGCGTTGCCCAGCACGATCTCGTCGATGCGTGCGGGGTCGAGGGCGGGCGCTGATGCGGCGAGCTCACCCACCACGTGCGCGGCCAGGTCGTCGGGCCGGACTCCGGCCAGCGCCCCACCGAATCGCCCGAACGGCGTGCGCAGGGCCCGGTACACATAGGCGGCGGGCATCCATGACCTCCGAAGTGTTCGCCAGGCGAACGCATGTGCGTTCTGAGAACAGCCTAGGCATGCGAGGAACCACAACGGAAGACGCCCGAGAAGAGAAAGCGAGCCCAGCGCAAGCCGCCCGGGTCAGCGGTCCCGAGTCAGCGGTCCCGAGTCAGCGGTCCCGGATCAGCGGTCCCGGATCAGCGCCAGATCGCGGCCGATCTCCTCGGCGCAGGCCAGCAGCGGGCTGAGCAGGTCCGAGCGGATCTCCTCCACGCTGCGGCGCGTGGTGGTGGAGACGTTCACGGCGGCGACCACCCGTCCCGCGCGGTCGAGCACCGGCGCCGCGACCGAGCGCAGGCCCGGTTCCAGCTCCTCGTCGACCAGGCACCACCCCTGGTCCCGGACCAGGTCGAGCTCGGCCCGGAGCTTTTCGCCGTCCACAATGGTGTGGGCGGTGAACCCCGTCAGACGCACCCGCGTGAGGTATTCGGCCAGCCAGGGCCCGGGTTGCCCGGCGAGCAGCACCCGGCCCATCGACGTGGCGTGGGCGGGGAAGCGGGTGCCGATGCCGATCGCGACAGTCATGATCCGGCGCCGCTGCACCCGGGCGACGTAGACGATGTCGTCGCCGTCCAGCTCGGACAGCGAACTGGACTCGTCGCAGGTGGCGGTCAGGTCGTCGAGGTGCGGACGGGCCAGCGCGGGCAGCGCCGACGACGCCAGGTAGGCGCCGCCGAGCTCCAGAACCCGTGGCGTCAGCGAGAACCGGGCCGTGCGCTGCCGCACGTAGCCCAGGTCTTCGAGGGTGTGCAGGATGCGCCGGGCGGTGGCCCGTGAGGTGCCCGAGCGGCGGGCGACGTCGGAGAGCGTGAGGTCGGCGTGCTCGGCGTCGAAGCAGCGGATCACCGCCAGGCCCCGGGTCAGCGACTGGAGGCTGTCCGCGCGTGCTCCAGGCTCGGTCATGACCACCGAGCCTAGAGCCCCTGACCACCCACGTACGCTGCGGGTATGAGGGGTGGGACAAGTGTGGGCGAGCAGGACTTCACGATGCCGGGGCCGACCGGCCGGCAACAGCGCTGGGACGTCGCGATCGGGCTGCTGGTCGTCCTGGGTATCCTGACCAGTTCCTTCCTCTACCGCAGCGTCACCTCGGAGGGCATCGACGGCCCGCTGCCCTCGGCCCTGGAGACCGTGCTCTGGTCGGTCGCGATCGGCCTGCCGCTGTGCCTGCGCCGCCGCTTCCCGGTGGCGGTCATGCTGATCACCTCGGTCGCGTTCATCGGCATGCAGTCCCGCTACGTGGTCGAGGGCACGATGAGCTCGATCGCGCTGTTCTCGTCGCTCTACACCGTGGGTGCCTGGGGCCGGGACCGGCGGGTGGCCGGGGCGGCCCGGCTGCTCGTGGTGGTGGTGATGTTCTGCTGGCTGGCCTACGCGATCAGCGCCACCGCCTGGGCGGAGACCACCGACGGCGTGGAGTCCGCCGGCCCGGTCCCGGCGCACCTGGCGAGCGCCCTCTACAGCACGCTGATCAACATCCTTTTCTTCGCCGGCGCCTGGTATTTCGGTGACGCGTCGTGGAACCGGGCGCGGGAACAGGAACAGCTGCGGCAGCGCACCCTGGAACTGGCCCGCGAGCGGGACGAGAGCGCGCGCCGGGCCGTGCTGGCCGAGCGCGTGCGGATCGCCCGGGAGCTGCACGACGTGGTCGCACACCACGTCAGCCTGATGGGGGTGCAGGCCGGTGCCGCCCGCCGGGTGCTGGACCGCGACCCGGAACTCACCCGCCGCACCCTCGGCGTGATCGAGGAGTCGGGCCGTTCCGCGGTCGAGGAGATGCGGCGGCTGCTGGTGGTGCTGCGCGATCCCGACGATTCACCAACGGTGGACGACGAAAAGCCCGGTGTTCCGCCCTCACCCGGCACCGACGCTCTGCCCCAGCTCCTGGAGAGCGCCGCGTCCCCCGGCCTGGCAACGCATTTCACCGTGGTCGGCACCCCGGTGCCGCTGACCGCGGCGGTCTCGGTGTCGCTCTACCGGATCGCCCAGGAAGCCCTGACCAACGCACTGAAACACGCCGGGGCGTCCCGGATCGATGCCCGGCTGCGGTATCTCGCCGAGGCGGTGGAGCTGGAGCTGGTCGACGACGGCCGGGGCGCCGGGCTGCCCGGCAGCCAGGGATCCGGGCTCGGGCAGGTGGGCATGCGCGAGCGCGTCGATCTGCACGGCGGCACCCTCGACATCGGCCGCCGGCCGGAGGGCGGCTACCGGGTGCGGGCCCGGTTACCGCTGGTCCGGCACTCCAGCCATTCCGTGAACGACGCAGAGGTGGTCAAGTGATCCGGGTCCTGCTGGCCGACGACCAGGAGCTGATGCGGGCCGGGTTCCGCATGATCCTTTCCACCGAGCCGGATCTCGAGGTGGTGGGCGAGGCGGCGAACGGTGCCGAGGCGATCGAGCTGGCGGCGCTGCACCGGCCCGACGTGATCCTGATGGACGTGCAGATGCCGGGCACCGACGGCATCACCGCGACCCGGGAGATCACCGGCCGCTCCCCGGCCAGGGTGGTCATCCTGACCACCTTCGACCGGGAGGACTACCTGTTCGAGGCGCTGCGGGCGGGCGCGGCCGGGTTCCTGCTGAAGAACGCCAGCCCGGAGGACCTGATCAACGCGATCCGGGTGGTGGCCCGGGGCGACGCCATGCTGTCGCCGGAGCTGACCCGCCGGGTGCTCGACCGGTTCTCCGTCAGCCCGGGCACCGTGCAGCGCCCGGCCCTGCTCGACCTGCTGACCGAACGGGAGTGGGACATCCTGCGGCTGCTGGCCGCCGGGTCGAGCAACGCCGAGATCGCCAGGGAGCTGTACGTGGGCGAGGCCACGGTGAAGACCCACGTGTCCCGGGTGCTGTCGAAACTCGGCCTGCGCGACCGGGTGCAGGCGGTGGTGTTCGCCTACGAGAGCGGTGTGGTGACGCCCGGGGACCGGTAGGTCCGTCTGCCGGGGGACGGCCGGCGTCCGTCGCGCGCCGGACGCCCCGGCCCCCCGCGGAGCCGTAGTTTCGGTGGGGTCAGGAAGAAGACCCCACCACGGGAGCGCGGATCATGCTTGAGCTGGACGGCATCAGTCGTTCGTTCGACGGTCGCCGGGTCCTGGACGGCATCTCGTTCAACGTCGAGCCGGGCCGGCTCACCGGTTTCGTCGGCTCGAACGGCGCCGGCAAGACCACCACCATGCGGATCGTCCTGGGCATCCTCGCCCCGGACGCGGGCACGGTGATCTGGAAGGGCCGGCCCGCCGACCACGAGGCCCGCCGGCAGTTCGGCTACATGCCGGAGGAGCGCGGGCTCTACCCCAAGATGAATTCCCTCGACCAGCTGGTCTTCCTGGCCCGCCTGCACGGCCTCGACGCTGCCGGGGCCCGCCGCAAGGCCGTCGGCCTGCTGGAGCAGCTGGGCCTGGGCGAGCGGATGAAGGACAAGCTGGAGTCGCTGTCGCTGGGCAACCAGCAGCGCGTGCAGGTGGCCGCGGCGCTGATCCACGACCCGGTGCTGCTGGTGCTGGACGAGCCGTTCAGCGGCCTCGACCCGGTCACCGTCGACACGATGACCACGATTCTGCGCACCACCGCGGCCGGCGGGGTGCCGGTGCTGTTCTCCAGCCACCAGCTCGACCTGGTCGAGCGGATCTGCGACGACCTGGTGATCATCGCCGGGGGTGGCGTGGTGGCCCGCGGCACGGTGGCCGAGCTGCGCAACGAGCGGGCCGGCGCCCGCTACCGCCTGGTGCTGGGCGACGACGCGGGCTGGCTGCGCGACCTCGACGGCATCGAGGTGCTCGACGTGGACGGCCCCCGGGCCCTGGTCGAGCTGCCGGACGTGTCGCACGACCAGCGGCTGCTGACCGCCGCCGTGCAGCGCGGACCGGTGCACGAGTTCAGCCGTGTGGTCCCGGCTCTGGCCGACATCTACCGGGAGGTGTCCAAGTGATCGACACGATTCGCCTGATCGCCGGGCGGGAGATCACCACCAAGCTGCGCGACCGCGCCTTCATCATCTCCAGCGTCGTCATGCTGCTGCTGGTCGCCGGCGGCATCATCATCCCGGCGCTGCTGACCGGTGACGACGAGCACCCGTCCTACCGGCTCGCGGTGGCCGGGCAGACCGCCACCTCGGTCGGCGAGATCGCGCGCACCACCGGTGAGGCCGCGGTCCGGCTGGCCGATGAACAGGAGAAGGCCGACGACGAGGCCGGACAGGACGAGGTCGCGCAGCTGGTGCGGGCCGGCGAGACCGGCGTGCCCCCGGCCCGGGTGACGCTGGTCGGGGTCGGCTCCACCGACGCCGCCACCGCTGCCGTGCGCGACGGCACGGCAGACGCCGCCCTGGTCGAGAAGGCCGACGGCACAATGGAGATCGTCGGGACCGACGACGTGGACAGCGACCTGAGCACGCTGATCACACTCTCCGCCACGGCCGAGCAGACCCGCGCCGTGCTGGCCGACGCCGGGGTGGGTGACGACGTGATCGAGCGGCTGGGCAGCATGCAGGCGCCGTCGGAGCGTCTGCTGGAGGCCGGCGGCGAGAACGAGGGAGTCGCCCAGGTTCTGGGGTTCGCCTTCGCCTTCCTGTTCTACTTCACCGCCATCACCTTCGGCATGACGATCGCGCAGAGCGTGGTGGAGGAGAAGCAGAGCCGGGTGATCGAGATCCTGGTCGCGGCCACGCCGGTGCGGCTGCTGCTGGCCGGCAAGATCCTGGGTAACGCGGCGCTGGCCCTGGGCCAGGTGGCGCTGCTGCTGGCCATCGGCCTGGCGGCGGCCAGTGCCACCGGGCAGAGCGCGGCCGTCAGCATGCTGCTGCACTCCGGCGGCTGGTTCCTGCTCTTCTTCGCCTTCGGCTTCATCATGCTGAGCTGCGCCTGGGCGGCCGCCGGTTCGCTCGCGGCCCGGCAGGAAGACCTCCAGTCCACCACGGTGCCGATGCAGATCCTGCTGTTCGCCCCGTTCCTGCTCTCCTTCTATCTGAACGAGCCCGGCACCGGTCTGAAAATCCTTTCCTACGTTCCCTTCACGGCTCCACTGAGCATGCCCCGGCGGCTGCTGATCGAAGACGCGGCCTGGTGGGAGGCCCTGCTCTCGCTGGGCGTCATCGTGGTGACCGGCGCGCTGCTGATCGCCTTCGCCGCCCGGCTGTACGAGGGTTCACTGCTGCGCACCAGCACCAAGACCTCGATCGCCACGGCCTGGAAGCGCGACAAGACGTCTGCCTGAGCGGGCGCGAAACCCCGTCACCGATCGTGTCACCGGTCGGCGGCGGGGTTTCTTGCTGTCCGGACTCATGGGGTACCACCGCAATTTCCTTCATCGCCCCTGAAAGCTCTTGCAGGGCTATTTCCGCACGTCAGAGGCCACGAGGATTTTGTTGTCCGGACAGGTTCACAACACCTGTCCGGACAGGTACGGTGATGGCAATCCCGCGGACAATGACGTTCCGGTCACCGCTCGTAGCACCCGGACGCCATCCGGATCGAGGCGCGGTCGGTGCCGGGGCGCTGTCGGCCGGGCCATCGGGCCTGGCACCACTCCACGAGGAAAGGCAGCCCCGTGACGACGATCGACACCATCAGCGACGCCCCCACCACCCATCCCGGACTCCTGGCCTGGGTCGCCGAGACCGCCGCCCGGACCACCCCGGACCGGGTGGTGTGGATCGACGGATCGGCCGCACAGCACCAGAGTCTGATCGACGAGCTGGTCGCCGCAGGCACTTTCGTGAAACTGGAGAGGAAGCCGAACTCCTACTGGTGCGCCTCCGACCCCACCGACGTGGCCCGGGTGGAGGACCGCACCTTCATCTGCTCGCCCGACCGGGCCGACGCCGGGCCGACCAACAACTGGGCCGATCCGGGCGAGATGCGAGCCACCCTGCGCGAGCTCTACCGGGGCAGCATGAAGGGTCGCACGATGTACGTGATCCCCTTCGTGATGGGTCATCTCGATGCCGAGAAGCCGATGTTCGGCGTGGAGATCACCGATTCGCCCTACGTGGTGGTCTCGATGAACGTGATGGCCAAGACCGGCGCCCAGGTTCTCGAGAGAATGGGCGACGCGGCCGACTACGTGCCGGCCCTGCACTCGATCGGCGCCCCGCTGGAGCCCGGGCAGGCCGACGTGGCCTGGCCCTGCAACGACACCAAATACATCGTGCAGTTCCCGGAGAGCCGCGAGATCCAGTCCTACGGATCGGGTTACGGCGGCAACGCGCTGCTCGGTAAGAAGTGCTACTCGCTGCGCATCGCCTCGGTGATGGCGCGCGACGAGGGCTGGCTCGCCGAGCACATGCTCATCCTCAAGCTCACCTCACCGGCCGGCACGGTGAAGTACGTCGCCGCCGCGTTCCCGAGTGCCTGCGGCAAGACCAATCTCGCCATGCTGGAGCCGACGGTGCCGGGCTGGAAGGTGGAGACGCTGGGCGACGACATCGCCTGGATGCGCTTCGGCCGGGACGGTCGGCTGTGGGCCACGAACCCCGAGAACGGCCTCTTCGGAGTGGCTCCCGGCACCGGCTGGGACACCAACCCGAACGCGATGCGGGCGATCGCGGCGGGCGGTTCGGTGTTCACCAACGTGGCGCTGACCGACGACGGCGACATCTGGTGGGAGGGCATGACCCCGCAGCCCCCGGCCCACCTCACCGACTGGCACGGTGAGGACTGGACGCCGGACTCGGGAACCCTCAGCTCGCATCCCAATTCGCGGTTCTGCACGCCGATCCGCAACTGCCCGATCCTGGCCGAGGAGTACGACGACCCGCGCGGTGTGCCGATCTCGGCGATCCTCTTCGGCGGCCGCCGCAAGACCACGATCCCGCTGGTCACCGAGTCCCGGGACTGGACCCACGGCACCTTCATGGGCGCCACCCTGAGCTCGGAGACCACCGCCGCCGCGACCGGCGCGGTCGGCGTGGTGCGGCGCGACCCGATGGCCATGCTGCCGTTCATCGGCTACCACGCCGGTGACTACTTCCAGCACTGGATCGACGTGGGCAAGGGCGCCGACGCGGACAAGCTGCCGAAGATCTTCTACGTCAACTGGTTCCGGCGCGACGCCGACGGTGGCTTCCTCTGGCCGGGCTACGGCGAGAACGGCCGGGTGCTGAAGTGGGTGGTGGAGCGGCTGGAGGGCACGGCCGCCGCGGTGGAGACCCCGATCGGGCACGTGCCCGCCCCGGGCTCGCTCGACGTCGACGGGCTCGACCTGGACCAGGAGCAGCTGGCCGCCGCCGTGCGCGTCGACGCGGACGAGTGGCGGGCCGAGATCCCGCTGATCCAGGAGTGGTTCGACCGGATCGGGCCGAAGACTCCGACCACGCTGCTCACCGAGCTGGACGGGCTGAGGGCGCGACTCGGCCTCTGAGGCTGGGGCCCGGTCCACAACGACGTGGACCGGGCCCCGTATCTCACTCGTACAGAACGTATTCCGGCTTGGGTTTGAGCCCCAGCACCTGCTTCGGCGTCATCAGCCTGCCGTGCTCCCGGTCTTCCTCGTAGAACAGCTTGAAGCCGGTGTGGATGCCCTCGGGCAGCGGCTCGACCAGCTTGCGCCAGGTCTTCTCCTTGTCCTCACGCCCCCCGATGCCGTCCACGCTGAGCACGAACGCCAGGTTCTTGCGCACCCGGATGCCCGGCACGTCGCTGATGATGCGCGGGGCCAGCTGGTGCACCACGAACGCCTTCTGCGGCAGCCGGTGCTCGGTGACGAACTCCGACAGCCAGAGCGACACCTCGTTCAGCTCGGCCGCGCTGGTCCGGCCGTAGACGTGCCCGGGCCGCTGACCGGGGCCGACGGCCCACTCCGGGTCGAGCGCGATCCCGACGTCCGGCTCCGCCAGCCACTTCTGCATCGCCTTGACCTCGGTCAGGAAGTCGGCCCGGCCGGGCTGGATGTTCAGCAGCAGCAGTGCCTTGTTGCGGCGCGCGGCCTTCAGGTAGCGCCCGATCTCGGCATCGCTCGTGCGGGCCCGGTACTTCCCGTCCTTGCCCGGCGAGGCCTGCACCACGGTGGCGATCAGCTCCATCACCGGCATCGCCTCACGGCCGTCGGAGTCGTACTGCGCCCCGAGCTTCTCGATCTCCTCGGCCCGGTTCTGGAGATCACCGATGCCCAGCCGCCCGAACGACTTCGCTGCACCGCCGGAGTAGCCCACCAGCCGGTAACGGGGGAACAACTCGGTGCCACCCCGGGGCAGTTCTCGCGTGGCACCGCCGTTCGGTGTGGCGGTTGTCTCATCTGGGGACGACGAGGGGCCCGGGCTCTCACGCGCCGTGGTTCCGGCGGCCGGGACTTCGGCGGCCGGGGTGGCCGGAGCCGCCGCGGTGGTGCCCGAGGGCACGGTGCCGGCCGGGGCCGCGGATGCCGAGGTGTGCGCCGTCCCTGCTTGGCAGCCCGCCACCAGCAGGGACGCCGCCGCGACCGACGCCACCCCCACGCTCGTTCTCCGGTTCCCGAGGGACAGGGGCCGGACCGGACGCATAGGGGCACCTCCGTGTGCTGCGGGATCGCTGGTGGGCTCGCTGTGGGTCTGTTGTGAACCCGATGTGTCCCCATCCGACCACGGGGCGGCCTCTGTCCGCATCCGGGCGGTCGCTCCACACCGACACCGAAAAGCCTTCGGGCGCAAAGGAAGAGGGCCCTGCTGCGATGAGCAGCAGGGCCCTCTGTGCGCGGAGGCGGCGAGATTTGAACTCGCGATGGGGAATAACCCCCAAACCCGCTTAGCAGGCGGGCGCCATAGACCGGACTAGGCGACGCCTCCCCGTGATGCAGAAGGCTACCGGTCAAGCAGGTCCTGCGGCAAAGCCGCTGCCCCGGCGCGGCGTGCCGACCAGTTCGGGGGGTCGGAAGTGGCTAGCCAACACAGCCGGGAGCTTTATGGTTAGCCCCGAGGCCAGAAGTGTGCATACCGGGTGGATACGGCGCGAACCGACTTGTGTCACCTCGGTAACGATCGGCACATGTGACCCACGACACGGCGATGATGCGGTAACGAATTACCCAACTGCGACGAGGCAGTGGGGTGGAACCGGTGGTGCAACCACTTCCGGTCACACGTTCATCAGGATCATGAAGACGGCAGGAGGCGTGGGTGACGCAGGTCGAGCCCTTCTCGCGGCGCCCACGACGACCCGACAGCGATCAGGGTCAGGGCGAGCAGCGATCCGGTCACGGCCGGGGGGATTCCGAGAGCCGGTACGGCAACGACTCCGGCGGCGGGTACGACCCGCGGCCGAGACGTTCCGGCAGCCGGTCGCCCGGCGGCCGGGGCGCCGGGTACGACACCCGTGAGCCCGGCAACGGCGGTTACGAGCCCCGTCCGGGCCGGGAGAACCGGGAGCCCCGTGAAGGCCGGCGCTCCGACAGCCACTTCGAGCCCGACGACTACGGCTCCGGCCCGCGGCGCGGCGCCTCGGCGCCGCCCCCGGCCGACGACAGCCCGAAACGCGGCAGCCACGCCACCACCTACGGCCAGGGTTTCTCCTGGGTGGTGCTCTGGACCATCCTCGGCGCGCTGATCCCCGGCGCCGGCCTGATCGCCGCGGGCTGGCGCAGACTCGGCATCGCGGTGCTGGGCGTGCTGGCGGTCGGCGCGGCCGGTCTGGCGTTCTGGGCGCTCAGCGGCAACATCCTCGAACGTGGTGTCTCGTTCGCCGTGGACGCGCAGAAGCTGCTGATGCTGGCGATCGCAGCGGTCGTGATCGGCCTGCTCTGGGCCTTGATCATTCTGCTCACCAACAGCCAGCTGCGGCGCTACGCCACGCTGGACGGCAGCCAGAAAATCTTCAGCTGGGTGGTCGTGGCCGCCCTGCTGGTCGGCGTCGGCGTGCCCACCTACACGGTGAGCAACTACTCGCTCGTGCAGCGCGACCTGGTCAACAGCCTGTTCACCGGCGACGGCGACTCGGACGACAACGACGCCAAGCCGGACAGCGGCGCCTCCGACCCGTGGGCCGGTACCGACCGCATCAACGTGCTGCTGATCGGTTCCGACGCGGGCTCCACCCGCACCGGCATCCGGCCCGACACCCTGATCGTCGCGAGCATCCAGCCCTCCACCGGCAACACCGTGCTGTTCAGCCTCCCCCGCAACCTCCAGCAGGTGCCCTTCCGCGAGGGCAGCCCGGGCGCCCAGGCCTGGCCCAACGGCTACTACTGCCCCGAGGCCGGTGCCGGTGCCGAGTGCATGCTGAACGCCATCTGGCGCTGGGCCGAGGGCGACGGGGCCTCGTACTACTCCAAGTACAAGAACCCGGGTCTGCGGGCCACCGAAGACGCCGTCACCGGCGCCCTCGGCCTGGAGATCGACACCTACGCCATGCTCAACCTCGAGGGCTTCGCCGACTTCATCGACGCCATCGGCGGTCTCACGCTGAACGTCTACGAGCGGCTGCCGATCGGCGGTAACTCCAGCAACCCGGTCGCCAAGGCCTGGATCGAGGTCGGCGAGAACCAGAACATGGACGGCTACACGTCGCTCTGGTTCGCCCGGTCCCGCTGGAGCACCGACGACTACGACCGCATGCGCCGCCAGCGCTGCGTGATCGCCGCCGTCACCGAGCAGGCCGACCCGGTCACCATCGCCAAGAACTGGACCAAGATCGCCAAGGCCCTGAAGAGCAACATGGAGACGGGCATCCCGCAGTCCGACATCCAGGCCTGGGTCGAGCTGGCCACCCGGGTGCAGGGCGCCAAGGTCACCAGCCTCGCGTTCACCGCCGACGCGGTCGGCGGCAGCACCGTGACGCCGGACTTCGACCTGATGCGCACCAAGGTCAAGAAGGCGATCAAGAAGTCCGAGGCGTCGAAGAAGAAGGCCGCCTCCACCGCCACCGCCACCGCGAACCCGAGCGCCAGTGCGACGGCCAGCACCGACAGCGACAGCACCGGCACGAAGGCGACGGCCACACCGACCGAGTCCGCCAACTCGACCGGTGACGAGGACGTCTCCGAAGTCTGCTGACACGCCTCGTCCGGTCGGCCGATCCACGGATCGGCCGACCGGCGACGGCGGATCGGCCGGTCGCACACAAGTAGCCGGGTTGTCCGGCTTCGCCCCCCGAAGGTCCCCCGAGAGGGACTGCCGCGCAGGCATACTCACCGCTCAGTGCGCGATGCGCGGCTGTCCAGGCCACCCGCGTGCCAAGGGGTGGAATGTCCGACCTTCGGCAGCCGACCAGACTCCCCGGCGACGCCGCGGGAGGGCAGTCGTTCGCCGACCCGTACCCGTACGGCGGCCCGGTCGTCTCGACCGGCCGGCGGGGCAGCCACGCCACCATGCGCGGGCAGGGCTTCTCCTGGGTGCTCGGCTGGACCATCGCCGGCTCACTGCTGCCCGGCACCGGCCTGCTGGCCGCGGGCTGGCGGCGGGTAGGCGGATTCCTGCTCGGGCTGAGCGGAGCCGGGCTGCTGGCCCTGGCCTGGCTGGCGCTCGACGGGCATCCGCTCGACCGGTTGCAGAGCCTGGTCGTCGACCCGGAACGGCTCACCGCGATCACCGTCGCGATCGGCGTGATCGCCTCGCTCTGGGTCGGCTCGATCCTGCTCACCCACACCCAGCTGCGCCGTTACGCCGCGCTCAGCTCCGGCCAGAAGATGTTCTCCGGCGTGGTGGTGACGGCTCTGGTCGCGGCCGTGGCGATGCCCGCCTACCAGGCCGGGCGGTACGCGCTGATCGGCCGTGACCTGGTGGACACGGTGTTCCGCGACAGCGTGGACGCCGAGACCAGCACCGCGCTGAACGACACCGGCGAGGCCGACCCGTGGGCCGGCACGCCGCGGGTGAACGTGCTGCTGATCGGCTCGGACGCGGGGGCGGACCGGATCGGCATCCGGCCGGACACGATGATCGTGGCGAGTACCGACACGCACTCGGGCAACACCGTGCTGTTCAGCCTGCCGCGCAACCTGGAGAACGTGCCCTTCCCGCTCGGCACCCCCGGGAACAGCGCCTGGCCGGACGGATTCAACTGCGGCGACGAGTGCCTGCTGAACGCGATCTGGACCTGGGCCGAGGGGCCCGGCTCGGGCTACGAGAGGTTCCGCAACCCGGGCCTGGCCGCCACCGAGGACGCGATCGAGGGCGCCACCGGCCTGAAGATCGACACCTACGCGATGCTCAACCTCAAGGGGTTCGCCGAGTTCGTGAACGCGATCGGCGGGCTCTCGGTGAACGTGCGCGAGCGGCTGCCGATCGGCGGCGACAGCGACCCGTCCTCACCCGTGTACCACGTGGCCACCGGCGGCTGGATCGAGACCGGCGAGAAGCAGCACCTGGACGGCTACCACGCGCTCTGGTTCGCCCGGTCCCGCTGGTCCAGCGACGACTACTCGCGCATGCAGCGTCAGCGGTGCGTGATCGGGGCGTTCGTCGACCAGGTCGACCCGGTGACGGTGGCCCTCCAGTTCCCCAAGCTGGCCAAGGCCGCCAAACACAACATCACCACCGGCATACCGCTGCGCGACCTGGACGCCTGGGTCGAGCTGAGCAAGCGGGTGCAGGGCGGGAAGGTGACCAGCCTGCCGTTCACCCGGGAGGTGGTGAACGTGGCCTACCCGGACTTCGACAAGGTGCACCGCCTGGTCGAGCGGGCGATCGGCAGTTCCGAGCGCAGTACTCCCGGCGATTCGGACCGGCCTGCGAAACCAGCGGCCCCGCAGGCCAATCCGAACAAGGCCCAGGACGTGAGGGCGGTCTGCTAGGAGAGGGTCCTCTCGGCCTTCTCCGGCAGCAGCACGGTCAGCGCCCCCTCGGCGTAGCGGGCGCGCAGCACCTTCTTGTCGAACTTGCCCACGCTGGTCTTGGGCACCTCGGTGACGAACGCCCAGCGCTCGGGCACCTGCCAGTGCGCCACCCGGGTCTCCAGGTAGTCCCGCAGCTCCGTCACGTCCGGCTGCTGCCCCTCGGCCGGCACCACGACGGCCAGCGGCCGCTCACCCCACTTGTCGTCGGGCACGCCGACCACGCTGGCCTCCTGCACCCCCGGGTGCCCCATCAGGGTGTTCTCCAGGTCGATCGAGCTGATCCACTCGCCACCCGACTTGATCACGTCCTTCGCCCGGTCGCTGATCGTCAGGTAGCCGTCGGGGGTGAGGCTGCCGATGTCGCCGGTGCGCAGCCAGCCGTCGTCGAACTTCTCCTGCGTGGCAGGGTCGTCCTCGCGGAAGTACGAGCCGGTGATCCACGGTCCGCGTACCTCGACCTCGCCCACCGACTCGCCGTCCCAGGGTTGCCGCGTGCCGTCCGCCCCGATCAGCCGGGCCTCCACGTGCAGGGCGAGCCGCCCCTGGCTGTGCCGGTACTCCCAGTACTCCTCGCCCTCGGCGCCGATCGGTGGGATGGCGACCGTACCCAGCGGCGAGGTCTCGGTCATTCCCCAGCCGTGCAGGATGGTGATGCCGTGCCGGTCGTGAAAGGCGTGCATCAGCGCGGGCGGGCAGGCCGAGCCGCCGATGATCACGTTGTTCAGGCTGCTGACGTCGATCTCCGGATGGGCGTCGAGGTGGTCCAGCACCCCGGTCATCAGGGTGGGCACGGCGCCGCCGCAGGTGACCCGCTCCGAGGCGATCATCGCGACCAGGGGCTCGGGCTGGAGGAAGCGGTCCGGCATGATCACGCTGGCGCCGGAGATCATCGAGGCGTAGGCCAGGCCCCAGGCGTTGGCGTGGAACAGCGGCACGACGGCCAGGGCCCGTGAGGCCTGGCTGAGCCCGAGCGAGTTGCTGCCGGCACAGAAGGTGGCGTGCAGCAGGTTGGACCGGTGCGAGTAGACGACGCCCTTCGGGTTGCCGGTGGTGCCGGACGTGTAACACATGAGGGCGCCGTCGTTCTCGTCGAGCACCGGCCAGTCGAAGGTGTCGGGCTGGGCATCGAGCAGGGCCCGGTAGTCGTGCACCTGGCGCCGGCCGTCACCGCCCAGCGCCTGCCTCACCTCGTCCGGCACCGGCCCGTTCACCACCACGTGCTCGACCAGCGGCGTGTGCTCGAGCAGCGCGGAGAACGGCTGGGCCAGGGAGTTGTCGACGAAGACCACCCGGTCCTCGGCATGGTTCACGACATAGACCATCTGCTGCGGGAACAGCCGGATGTTGATGGTGTGCAGCACGGCACCGGCGGCCGGGACACCGAGGTAGAGCTCGAGATGCTCCTCGTTGTTCCACATGAACGAGCCGACCCGCTGATCACCGTCCACCCCGAGCGAGCGCAGGGCGTTCGCCAGCCGGCGGCAGTCCCGCGCGACGTCGGCGAACGACGAGCGACGCGGGCCACCGGCACCCCAGGTCACCACCTCGGAGCCGGGATAGACGGTGCCCGCGTACTCGATCAGGCGGGAGGTCAGGAGCGGGACGTTCTGCATCGTGCTGCGCATGCGAAATCACCTCGTCGTGACGTGGGACACATCGAAGCGTGCAACGTGTACGGCTCGCGCCTGGTTTCCTCCGCCGGAGGCCGATCGGAGAAAGTCAGCCGTTCCACCGGTCGATGATCGGGGTACCACGATCCCAGCCGAGCACGCTCAGCGTCGAGGTCTGAAGAGCCAGGTGGGCTCCCAGGGCGGCGTCCTGCTGGAGCCAGCGGGCGGCCAGCACCCGCAGGAAGTGGGCGTGGGCCACCAGCACGGCCCGGTCCGGAGCCTCGTCACGGACCCGCCGGATCACCGCGTCGGCGCGGTCCGACACCTGGGCCAGGCTCTCCCCGCCGGGCACCGGCGAGTTCCAGATCCACCAGCCCGGGGACCGCTCCTGGATCTGCGCGGTGGTGATGCCCTCGTAGTCGCCGTAGTCCCACTCCAGGGCGTTCGGCTCGGGCTTCGGGTCGAGTCCGGCCAGCTCAGCGGTGCGCCAGGCACGTTGCAGCGGGCTGGCCAGCTGGAGGTCGAAGTGCACGCCGGCGATCCGGGGTGCCAGGGTGGCAGCCTTCTTCTCTCCCTCGGGGAGCAGAGGCAGGTCGGAGCGGCCGGTGTGCCGGCGGTCGCGGCTCCACTCGGTCTCGCCGTGCCGGATCAGCCAGAGTTCGGGTTCATGCGAGGTCACGGGCCCGATCTTCACACGACAACTGTCTAGACCGGTGCAAGAACCGTTCCGACGATCTGGCCGACCTGCCCCAGCCGCCACAGTTCGGAGCGGTGGAAGTCGAGTCCGGACGAGCGCACCAGCACCAGGGCGAGCGGTCCGGCGCCGATCGGCACCAGCGCGGTGCCGCTGTACGGCTCGGCCGCGCCGGGGGCAGTCATCCGGACCGTGGCCAGGCGCAGCGGAGAGGTCAGCACGACCTGCTCCGGGCCGGGTGCGGCCACGCTGACGGTCAGCACCGAGACCACCGAGGCCAGGTCCTGCCTGTACTCCACCAGGGCGGCCCAGTCGGCGCCGAAGGAATGCGGGGCGCCGTCGACCAGCGTCTGGAGGCCGCGTTCCGGGCGGGACAGCACCTGGTCGATCAGGCCCAGGTCGGCGTGGCCGGTGACCGGGGGCGCGGGGTGCTGCACGCCGGTGACGTTCACCCCGGCCAGGGTGCCGAGGTGGGCGGCGACCCGCTCCAGGTGGGCCAGGTCGCGCACCCGCACGAACACGTCGTCGAGGGCCCGGCCGGACTCGCTCTCCAGCACGTCGATCTCGGCGATGTCGGCGCCGAGCGATCCGATGGCGGTGGTGACCCGGCCGAGGCTGCCGGGCCGGTCCGGGACGCTGAACCGTACGCGCGCGAGCAACCGGGCCTCCTGTGTCGATGAGGCGTTCAGGATTTCACATCCCGCTGATCGGAAACGGCCCGGATGAGATGCATCACGACCGGCACGACAGCCCCACAACCAGCAGAATTCACCCGATGAACACACACAGACCCGACGAGACCCCCGACGAGCGGGCCGACCGCAACTTCGGCGACGTCCTCCAGGAACTACGGGTGACCCAGACCGGCGTCCAGATTCTGTTCGCCTTCCTGCTCACCCTCCCGCTCCAGAGCCGCTTCGAGACGCTGGACGAATGGGAGCGGGACATTTACGTGGCCTCCCTCCTGTTGTCGGCCGTCGCCACGATCTGCCTGATCGCGCCGGTCGCCTATCACCGGGCGATGTTCGCCCGGCACAAGAAGCCGAAGGTGGTCGAGGTGGCCTCGCGGTTCGCCGTGGGCGGGCTGTTCTTCCTGGCCCTGGCCATCTGCTGCGCGGTCGACCTGGTGCTCGACCTGGTGCTGGGACGAGGAGTCGCCCTGGGCATCGCCGGGCTGCTCGGCACGCTCATCCTGCTCACCTGGGCGGCCTTCCCGCTGCTGGAACGTACCGGCGAGAACCAGCGGGGCCCCGGAGACCATTAAGCTACTGCCGTAGATTCACATCGGCCCGGAGGTGGTCACCGTGACGGGGCCGGACGAGGTCCATGCCCTCGATCGCTCGAGTCCCATGCCGCTCTGGGCACAGCTCCAGCAGGAGCTCACCCGCCGGCTACAGGCTGGAGCGTTCGACCAGGAGTTCCCAGGGGAGCTCGAGCTCGTCGAGGCCTACGCCGTCTCCCGCTACACGGTGCGCGAAGCGCTGCGCCGGCTGCGGGAGTCGCGTCTGATCGACTCGGCCAAGGGCCGTGGTTCCTGGGTGCGCCGGGGCGGTGACACCAACCCGCCGCTGGGCAGCCTGTACTCGCTGTTCCGCGAGGTGGACGCGCAGGGCATCCTCCAGCGCAGCATCGTGCTGGCGCAGGAGATCGTGACCTGGGCCGCCGCCGCCGAGGAGCTCGGCCTGACACCCGACACCCCGCTGTTCCACCTGGAACGCATGCGCCTGGCCGACGAGCTGCCGATGGCGCACGACCGCACCTGGATCCCGGCCGAGATCGCCAGCCCGCTGCTCGACGTCGACTTCACCGTCTCCGGTCTGTACGACGAGCTGGCGGCGCGGTGCGGCGTGGCGATGGCGGGCGGCCGGGAGCGGATCGGGGCGATCCTGCCCACGCAGCGCGACCGCGACCTGCTGGCCGTGCCGCCTGACGTGGCCTGTTTCCAGATCGAGCGGGTGAGCACCGTGCAGCAGCGGCGCATGGAGTACCGCCACACGGTGGTGCGGGCCGACCGCTACTCGGTGCTGGCCGAGTGGTCGCCGCAGGGCTACACGGTGGCGGCCGAGCCGCTCGACGGGCCCCCGAAGGCGTCGTCCGAATCCTGATCCGCCCAGAACTGAAGACGGCGAGGAGCCCGCGATGACCCTGGCCTACACCTTCTGGCACCGTCCGCAGACCGGGATCGGCGCCGAGGGGTACGAACGCGACCTCGCGCTGTTCCACGAGCGGCTGGCGATGCTCGGCGGGGGGCAGGTGCCGGGCTTCGCCGGGTCGTACTCCCTGCGGGTGCCGCCCCTGCCCTGGCAGGACAGTGAGGGGTACGAGGACTGGTACCTGGTCGACGACTTCGCCGCACTCGGGGTGCTGGCCGAGGCCGCGGTCGACCCGACCCGGCTGGAGCGGCACGACGCGCTGGCCGGCGCCGTGCTGGACGGTGCGGGAGGGCTCTACGGCCTGCGGGCCGGGCGCACGCTGCCGGCCGAGGGCACCTGGGTGGGCTGGGCCCGCAAGCGCCCGGGCATCGGCTACGCCGAGCTGTTCTCCGACCTGGAGACCCGGGTGGAAACCGGCTCGCTGAGCGCGGTCTGGCAACGTCAGCTGGTGCTCGGGCCGGCCCCGGAGTTCCGGCTGGAAGGCGCGGGACCGGTCGACGTGGCCGGGCTGGAGCCGGTGCAGGCGCTCAGCACCTCCCCGATCCGCTGACGGCCGGGACTCAGCCGATCAGCCAGCCGGTGGGCGCGGCCAGTTCCCGCGCCGCCTCCGGGCCCATGCTGCCCGGCTCGTACGGGTGCGGTTCGGGCTTGTCCCGCAGGATCGGGTCGACCACCCGCCAGGCCTGCTCCAGCCCGGCGCTGCTGGTGAACAGCGAGCGGTCGCCGGTGAGCACGTCGTTGAGCAGGGCCACGTAGGGATCCAGCGGATCGGCGTCCTTCACGTCCTTGAGCTCCAGCGTCTGCCGCACGGTGGCCAGGCGGATGCCCGCACCGGGCCGCTTCAGCACGAAATCGGCCTCCAGCGAACCGGATCCGGCCAGCGACAGGCTGATCGCGCCGGGCTCCTCCGGGGTCGGCAGCGGACCCTCGACCGGCTTCAGCAGCAGGCTCACCCGCTGCTCGCCGACGGCCAGCCGCTTGCCGGTCCGCAGCAGGAAGGGCACACCGTGCCAGCGGGCGGTGTCGATCCAGAGCCGCACCGCGCAGAACGTGTCGGTCCGCGAGTCGTCGGCCACGCCCTCCAGGTCGCGGTAGCCCTCGAACTGGCCGAGCACCACGTCTTGCGGTGTGAGCGGGCGGAACGCGGCGATCACCGATTCCCGCGCCTGCTGGAGGTCTTCCGCCCCGAGGCTGAGCGGCGGCTCCATCGCGACCTCGGCGGCGACCTGGATCAGGTGGGTCACCACCATGTCCCTCAGCGCGCCGGTGGCGTCGTAGAACGCCGCCCGGTTGGCCACGTCGAGGGTCTCCGGCACGTCGATCTGCACGGCGGCCACGTGGTCGCGGTGCCACACCCCGGCGAAGGTCTGGTTGGCGAACCGCAGCACGTGCAGGTTCTGCGTGGCCTCCTTGCCCAGGAAGTGGTCGATGCGGAAAATCTGTTCCTCGTCGAGGATCTCGTGCACGGTGTCGTCGAGCTGCCGGAACCCGTCGGGCGAGGTGCCGTAGGGCTTCTCGAACACCACCCGGGCCCGGTCGGTGAGGCCGTGCTGCTTCAGTGCCTTCGCGGTCTGCTCGAAGGCCACCGGCGGAATCGCCAGGTAGTGAACGAAGTTCGGCTCGGCCTCGTCGTCCAGTTCGTCTTCCACGTCACGGATGACATCGAGCAGGCTGCCCGGCCCGGACTCGTCGAACCCGCCGCCCGCGAACAGCAGGCGCCGCGAGAAGTCTTGCCAGACATCCTCTTCCACGCCCGATCCGTACTGCTCCAGGCTGTCGCGCACCTTCTGCCGGAAGTCCTCGTGGGCCACGTCGCCGCGCCCGTTGCCGATGAGCCGCCACTGTGGCGGCAGCAGGTTCTTGCGCGCCAGCGTGTAGAAGGCGGGCAGCACCATCCGGGCGGCGAGGTCGCCGGTGGCGCCGAACAGCACGAAGATCGTCGCAGGCTCGGTCACGGCCCGAGTCTCGCCCAGGATCAGGGGGCTCGCCATCCGTCCCGCAATCCGCCGGACGGATTGGATCCACGTGACCAACCCGACTCCGGAACCCGGGCTTCTTGCGGATAACGTCACGTGGTGGTGGGCCCGGAGCGATCGGGCCCGCGTCAGCAGCTTCCCGAGGAGACATCCGGTCATGGCCATCGAGCACGACGAACAGGCCCTCACGCAGGCCCGGGCCGCGGCCGGGCAGGCCCGTGACCGGGCCGCGGTGTCGCTGGCGTTCGTCAGCGGCGCGACCGACGCGACCGGCCTGCTCGCGCTCGGCGGCACCTTCACCAGCGTGATGACCGGCAACCTGGTGCTGTTCGGCAGCGGCCTGGCCCAGGGCGAGTCGGAGGTCTGGGGGCACGCCGCGGCCGCCATCGCGGCGTTCGTGATCGGCGCCGCCATCGGCACCCGGGTCGCGGGCACCTCGGTCAAGACCGACCCGGTCTGGCCGGCCGCGGTGAACCGCGCCCTGCTGGTCGAGCTGGTGGTGTTCGCCGTCTACGCGATCCTCTACTGGGCCAACGGCAATCACCCCGAGGGCACGCTGATGGCGATCCTGCTGGCGATGAACGCCTTCGCCCTGGGCATGCAGAGCAGCGCGATCCAGCGCTACGGCGTCTCCGGCCTGTCCACCACCTACATGACC
Source organism: Kineosporia corallincola (assembly GCF_018499875.1). Classification (GTDB taxonomy): domain Bacteria; phylum Actinomycetota; class Actinomycetes; order Actinomycetales; family Kineosporiaceae; genus Kineosporia; species Kineosporia corallincola. The sequence continues at coordinate 87,309 of NZ_JAHBAY010000020.1, forward strand.
GGCACACTGACCACGCTGGTCATCCGTCTGGCCTCGGGCCGCCCGCTGCGCGACGTCGCGCACGCCGGCACCCTGCTGATCTCCCTGGTCGTCGGCGCCGCCGCGGCCGCCGCCGCCCTGCGCTGGGCCGAGGGCCTGGTGCCGGTGCTCCAGCTCGCCGGGGTGGCCTTCGCGCTGGGTCTGGGCGTGTGGACGACCCGCAGGCACGGTCAGTCACCGCGGGCCTGAGCGGGCCTGACACAATCGGCGCGTGCCCGATTTCAAGCTGACCCCCCGCACCCGCATCTGGATCGCGGTCTGGCTGGCCGGCCTGATCGCGATCGTGCTGGTCACCGTGCTGACCGACGTCAACGACACGATGGCCGGCGGGGTGCTCGGCGCCTGGTGCGGCCTGGCGATCGCGGCCGTGATGGTGATGCGTGAGCGGGCCAAGAAGCAGCAGCCGACCAAGCTGGCCCGCGAGCGTTACGGCCGTCGCTGACCAGCGAGCCGGCCGGCCGAAGCCACACCGGCCCGAAACCACACCGGCCCGAAACCGCACAGCCTCACCCGAGGCCGCACCCGGGTCCGAGGTGACCGGATCGTGACTGCCGCAGGCCGCTGACCTGCCGGTAGATTGACCCGTATGACCAAGGATCAGCGTCTGAGGATCGTCTTCTGGTCCGTGTTCGGCTTCCTCGGCATGATCCGGGCGGTCTACGGCGCCATCAACGGCGAGGTCTTCGGACTGGTGCTCGGCCTGCTCTGGTGCCTCTTCGGCGGCTGGAAGGCCTGGACCGAGGCCAAGCGTGTGGACGAGCAGGTGGCTCTCCAGAAGCAGCCCGACCGTCCCGGCAAGCGCCGCTGACCTCAGCCGGTCGTCCGGCCCACCTGCGGGTCGGCCTCGCGCACGTCGATCACCCGGGGTGCGGCCGCGGCCATGGCAGTGAACACCTCCGGCAGGTCCGAGGTGACGCCGTCCACCCCCGCCGCCACCAGCTCGAGCGCCCGCTGCGGGTCGTTGACGGTCCAGGCCATCACCCTGCCCAGCCGGTGCAGCCGGTCGATCGTGTCCGGCGTCAGGTAGGGGTGCCGGACGGTGACCGCGTGACCGGGCGCCGCGTCGTCTTCCAGCAGACTGCGCAGGGCCCACGGGCTGGCCACGCTGCGCCAGGTGCGGAAACCCTCGCGCTCCAGCTCTTCCAGCGAACGCCAGTTCTTGCTGCTGGCGTGGCAGCGGGCCGGGTCGAGGCCGAGCGTCAGCAGTTTGCGCACCAGCCGGAATGCCTCGGTGCCGCGGTCGCACTTCAGGTCGAGCAGGATCTCGACGTGCGGGGGCAGCAGCTCGGCCACGGCCTCCAGCGGGGGGCCGGCCGGGTGCCGGGAGAACGAGAACCGCCAGGCGTCGTGACGGAACCAGGGCAGACCGGTCAGGAACGGGATGTCGTGGGACAGCACGATCTCGTCGTCGGCCGCGAGCATCACGTCGACCTCGAACACGTTGGCACCGGCCGCGACCAGGGCTTCGCAGCCGGAACGCTCGGCCGGCGTACGGTGCGCGATCATCAAGGGGGTCACCACACCCCGATTATCGACGACGCCGCCGGGCCGGGTCAGACGCGAAGGGGTTACCAGTACCCAAAGGTTGTCGGTATCGGAGCTGGATTCAGGGCTGATCCGGCTTGACTGGCGCGCCCTCCCCGCCGAAACCTCGATATGCCCTTCAGCCTGCGCCGGGACCGGACCATCGCGCCGGATCAGGTGCGCAGGTACACCCGCACCGCGGTGATCGCCCTGTTGTTCCTGTTCGCGCTGGTCGCGGCCAGCTACACGGCCGAGCGCGCCCGCTCCCAGGGCGAACAGGCGCAGCACCGGATGGCCGTGATCCTCGGCCGGTTCCACGCCCAGGACGCGGTGCAGTGGCGGGTGGTCAGCGGGCGCTCCAACCCCGGTTCGGCCCTCTCCTGGCTGAACCAGAACCGCGAGGACACCGTGTCGGCGATCAGCTCGCTGCACGCCCCCGGGCTCCGGCGCACCCAGATCGAGGCGCTGATCAGCAACTACCAGCGCTACGGTCGGGCGGTGGACCATGAGATGGGCATGGTCAACGACGGCCGGGCCGACCTGGCCGCCACCTACGCCGTGGACTACGTGGACCCGGTGTTCGAGGAGACGCAGCGCCGGCTGGCCGGGATGGGCCGTCAGGTGGAGGCCTCCACCCGCCGGTCCGAGCGGCTGGCCGAGGTCGGCACCGCGCTGAGCTTCGCCCTGGCCGTGGTCCTGATCCTGCTGCTCGGGGGCGGGCGGCGGTTCGCCCGGGTGATCGCGGAGACCCGGGCACGCGGCATCGAGCGGTACCGGATGCTGGCCGCCGAGTCGTCGTCGATGGTCGTGGTGCTGCACCGGGACGGGTACGCGCGGTTCCTGACCCCGGCCGCCGAGCGCATGCTGGACACCGGACCGACCAAGGACGGGCTGGTCGATCGCAGTGACATCGTGCTGCGGCGGATCCACCCCGACGACCGGCACCTGCTGCTGACCAGTCTGGTGACGGTCCGCCCGGACTCCCGGCCGCTGCGCTCGGAGATCCGCTGGCGCGCCGTGGACGTGGCGGACGGGGAGAAGGACGAGCACGGCACCTGGCGCATCTACGAGGTGTCGTTCCGCGACCACACCGACGAGCCCTGGGTGCAGGGCGTGCTGGTGACCGCGCACGACATCACCCGCCAGCGAGAGCTCCAGAACGAGATCCAGCGCCGGGCCCTGCACGACGACCTGACCGGCCTGCCGAACCGCGCCCTGCTGACCGACCGGATCCAGCAGGCGCTGCGCGACGGCTCCCGGCACGGCATCCGGCTCGGGCTGATGATCATCGACCTGGACCGGTTCAAGGAGATCAACGACACCCTCGGCCACCACTACGGCGACGAGCTGCTGATCCAGGTCGGCGAGGCGCTGAAGCGGGCCCTGCGCGGCGTCGACACCGTCGCCCGCCTCGGTGGGGACGAGTTCGCCGTCCTGCTGCCCCAGGTCAGCGACATCAACGGAGCCTGCGCGGTGGCCTGGAAACTGCATGACGCGCTGGAGGACTCGTTCGTGGTGGAGGGGGTGGAGCTGGACGTGGAGGCCAGCATCGGTGTGGCGGTCTCCGACCTGGGCACCGAGGACGTCGCGGACTCGGCCGCCGCCCTGCTGCAACGGGCCGACGTGGCGATGTACGTGGCCAAGGGCCGCAGCACCGGTGTGGCCGGCTACGACCCGCGCGACGACGTGAACACGATCGAGCGGCTGGCCCTGCTCGGCGACCTGCGCCGGGCGCTCAGCAACGACGAGCTGTTCCTGGTGTACCAGCCGAAGATCTCGCTCACCGACGGTGCGCTCGGCTCGGTCGAGGCGCTGCTGCGCTGGCGCCACCCGGTGCGCGGCATGGTTCCCCCCGACAAGTTCATCCCGCTCGCCGAGAACACCGGGCTGATCGGCACTCTCACCAAGCACGTGCTCGACACCGCCCTGGCTCAGGCACGCACCTGGATGGACGCCGGGCTGCCGCTGAACATCGCGGTGAACACCTCGGCCCGCAACCTGCACGACGAGGAGTTCGACCGCACCGTGCGCAGTCTGCTGATCAAGCACGGGGTCTCGCCCTCGACCCTGATCCTGGAGGTCACCGAGAGCGCACTGATGGCCGACCCGGTGCGCGCCACCCAGCTGCTGGAACGCCTCCACGCGCAAGGCATCTCGATCTCCATCGACGACTTCGGGGCCGGCTACACCAGCATCAAGCAGCTCCGCAACCTGCCGATCAGCGAGCTCAAGGTGGACCGGTCGTTCGTGCAGGCGATGGAGCAGGACGAGGGCGAGGAGCTGATCGTGCGCAGCGTGATCGAGCTGGGCCGCAACCTGGGCCTGACCACCGTCGCCGAGGGCGTCGAGACCCCCGATGCGCTGGTCCGGCTCGCCTCGTTCGGCTGCGACATCGCGCAGGGCTACGTGCTGGCCAGGCCGATGCCGGCCGAGGACCTGGACCGCTGGCGCGCGGAATGGCGCGGTCTGCCGACGGTTTCGGACGCCGGGCTCACCACCGCTTCCGCGACTCCCGGTACAGCCCCTCCCGCGCGGCCGCCGGCCGGTCCTGCGCACTCGGCGGCGGGGTCACCGTGACCCCGGTGTCGGTGAGAATGGACAGGTCCAGCGTCCAGGGGTGCGTGGAGCGGCGGTAGAACGTCTCGGTGGCGACCTCGATCAGGATGCTGATGTCGCTCGCGCCCAGACCGGTCACCTTCTGGAGATGGGAGCGGGCGGCGGAGCTGCGGCCCCGGATGCCGGCCAGGCCGTAGTGCGTGGCGGTGTGGCAGTCGCTGCACAGGCAGATCAGCCGGCCGAGCCGCTGCACCTGCGTGGCCTCGTCGTAGGCCCAGCGCTCGTGCACCTCCAGCCAGCGGCGGGCGGCCCGGTCCTCGGGGGCGCCGCAGGTCTCGCACCGCTGCCCGGCCCGGGCCGTGACCATGCGCCGGATCCGCTCCCAGTCACGCGGCGCGACGCACGAGCGGACGTTCGTGAACCAGCAGGTCGAGGGCACCATGTCGACGAACAGACCAGGGCCCAGCGTGCGGTCCTCACCCGGCAGCAGATCGGGCAGGGGCGCCGCCGCAGTCCACGGTTCCAGGTCGGCCATCCCGGGGCGCGGCGCGTACCAGCACCTCGCCGCCGGGTCCCACTTCGCTCCCGCGGCCTTGGCCTGGTCCTTCTCCTCGAACGGCACGTCCAGCCAGATCCGGTCCATCGCCCCATCGACCCATGACGCGCGGCGCAGCGTCAAACCGCCGAAAAACCGAACGTCACAGCAAGATCACACTACGCTGTGGCAGCGCACTGACCGTGACCACCCGAGGAGACGCCATGCCCTTCCGTGAGAACGCCCCGTCCGGTGCCCCGGTCTGGTTCGATCTGAGCAGTTCCGACCCGGAACGGATGCGCGACTTCTACGCCGCGGTGTTCGGCTGGACCTACGAGGTCACCGGCGAGGAGTTCGACAACTACGTGATGTTCCGGCACCGCGGCCACGACGTGGCCGGGATGATGGGCAAGCCCGCGCCGGAGATGCCCGACGCCTGGAACATCTATCTGAGCAGCGACGACGTGAACGAGACCGTCCGCAGGGCGGAGAAGGCGGGCGGCTCGGTGATCCTCCAGCCGATGGACGTGGGCACCATCGGCAGCATGGCCTTCGTTCAAGACACCTCCGGGGCGTTCCTGGGCGTCTGGCAGCCGAAAACCCACCGTGGTACCCAGATCTGGGGTGAGGCGGGCGCGCCTTACTGGGTCGAGATGCACGCCACCGACTACCCGGCCGCCACCTCGTTCTACCGCGACGTCTTCGACTGGCAGATCCAGGTCACCGGTGACAGCGACGATTTCCGCTACTGCCTGCAAATAGTGGACGGCGAGCAGCTGGCCGGGATCATGGACGCCACGTTCCTCCCGCCGGGGGTGCCGGCCAACTGGCACTTCTACCTGGGCTGCGAAGACGTGGACGCCACGCTGGCCGCGGTCGAGAAGCACGGCGGCACCGTCAACATGCCGCCCGAGGAAACACCTTTCGGCCGGCTCGCCGGGGTGGCCGATCCGGGTGGGGCGGGGTTCATGCTCACGTCGCTGTCCGACTGGAAGTCGCGTTCCTAGGCCGGTCCTAGGCCGGTCTAGACGAAAAAGACCTTGGGACGGCCGAATCCGTTGTACCCGGCGGCGCGACACACCGTGTAGGCGCCGGCGGTGCCGAACATCACCAGGTCACCGGGCGAGATCGGTTCGGGCAGCGGCACGTCGCGAGCGATCACGTCGCTCGCGTCGCAGGTCGGGCCGGCCAGGCTGAACAGCCGCTTCGACACCCGCGGCGGGTCCGGCAGCGAGGTGGCCACGGGAAACCGGTCCTGCCCGGTCAGGCCCTGGTGCACGCCGGCGTCCAGCACCAGCCACTCGGCGTCACCCCGCCGGGACCGGTCGAGCACCGTCGTCACCATCACGCCGCTCTCGGCCACCAGAAACCGGCCGGGCTCGCAGACCAGGTTGTCCGGGCGGTACGGCAGCAGCTCGTCCACCGCGGCCCGCAGGGAGGTGCCGAACCGGGCGATCGGCGCGACCTCCTCGGCGTAGCGGGCGGGAAAGCCGCCGCCCAGGCCGAGCATCGCCAGGCCCACGCCGTCCTCAAGCAGTTCGGACATCACCTGGCCGATCAGGCCCAGCGCCGGGAACCAGGCGGCCGGTGACGACTGCTGCGCCCCCAGGTGGAACGCCAGGCCGTAGGGCACCAGCCCCAGATCGCGGGCCAGGGTCATCAGCGCCCGGGCCTGCGAGGGGTGGGCACCGAACGGCCGGTTCGTCTCCTCGTTCACCTGCACCTGGAGGTACACGCAGGCGCCGGGTGCGTGGTCGGCGATCCGGCGCAGTTCGGACGCCGAGTCGAAGGCCATCCGCCAGACCCCGGCGGCGGCCGCGGCCCGCAGGTGCGGTCCGGTCCTCACTGGATTGCCGAACAGCACCCGGTTGCCCTCCACGCCGTTGTCCGTCAGCATCTTCAGCTCGCTGAGCGAACCGGCCTGGAACCCGATGCCCAGACCGGACAGCGTGCTGATCACCTCGGGAGCCGGGTTGGCCTTCACCGAGTAGTAGGGCTCGATGCCGCCCATCGCGGCCCGGAACTCGACCAGCCGCTCGGCGACCACCGTGACATCGCCTGCCAGGTAAGGGGTCTGGAAGGCCAGGCCGAGCAGACGTTCCGGGCGCAGCCGCCCGGGCCACTGCACCGGCAGATCTTCCTCCAGCAGCGGTGACCCCATGCCGCTCCCTCCCCCGACTCGTCCTTGAACAACTCGGCGATCCCCTGGCGGACTTGAGGATTCGGCGTCCGCGCCGCACCGATGGCCGGGCGTCTCCTCTACGCACCGCTACCCCGAACGGGCCATCACACCCCCGACCGAGCAGTCGACTACGGTGGGTATGACGATGCCCCGTCGCGGCCTGCGCACCCTTCTGGTCGTTCTCGCCGTGCTCGGCTATCTCGCCGTCGCCGTGGCCTTCGTGCTCCAGCCCGGCTCGCGGCTCGCCATGACCTGGATCGCGGACGTCTCACTCACCGGTGCCGCCGTGCTGGCGGGAGTCGCCAGCATCGCCCGCGGTCGGAGGCTGAGGAACAGCCCTCGCGCCCGCATCACCTGGTACTACTTCGCCGCGGCGGCGCTGAGCTGGGGCTTCGGGGCGCTGGTCGAGTGCTGGTACGACCTGGTGCGCCAGCAGCCGGTGCCCTCGCCGTCCCTGGCCGATCTCGGCTATCTGCCGGCCGGGGTGCTGTTCGCGATCGGGTTGCTGCGTATGGCCCTGCCCGGGCGCAACCCGGCCGAATGGCTGCGCACCCTGGTCGACGGGCTGATGATCTTCGTCGCCGTGCTGCTGGTGGGCTGGGTCAGCGTGGTCGGGCCGGCCATGCACCTGAGCTCGGCCGGGCTGGTTCCCAAGGCGCTGCTGCTGACCTACGCCGCCGTCGACGTCGCCCTGATCACGCTGGCCGTGCACCTGGTGCTGCGGGTGCGCGGATTCGAGCTCGGCTCCGGGCTGCCGATCGGGCCGCTGGTGGCGGGCGTGGTGATCTACGCGGTGGCCGACACCGTGGTCGCCTACCGCACGCTCGCCGGCGAGTACCAGACCGGGCAGTTCTTCGACGCAGGCTGGCTGACCGGGTTCACGTTGCTGCTGATCGGCACGGTGATGCCGCAACGCGAACGGCGAGCACCCCGCGACATGCTGCACCGGCAGATCGGCCTGCTACTGCCGTACTTCTTCATCGTGGCCGCCACCGCGCTGTCGGTCATCATCCCGGAGTTCACCGGCACCACCTACGAGGCCACCCGCTGGATCCGCTCGTCGCTGATCCTGCTGATGGTGGTGCGCCAGCTGCTGCTCATGCAGGAGAACCAGCACCTGACCAGGGATCTGGAGAAGCGGGTGGTGGACCGCACCCGGGAACTGAACGCCAGCCACAAGCGGTTCAAGGCACTGGTCGAGAACAGCTCCGACGTGGTCACGCTGATCGACCGGGACAACCGGATCGTCTACTCCGGCGACTCCGTGGCACGCGTCTTCGGGCTCTCGCCCACCAGCCTGGTCGGCCTGGACTACCAGGGCTTCCTGGACGAGCCCTCACGCCGCACGATGGCCGCCGGGATCGCCGAGATCTCCGGGACCCCGCTGGCCAGTACGACGTTCGAGGCCGTGCTGGTGTTCCCCGACGGCCGCCGGGTCAGCATCGAGAACACCGTGACCAACCTGTTGGACGACCCCGCGGTGCAGGCCGTCGTGGTGAACTCCCGCGACATCAGCGAGCGCCGGCAGCTCGAGGACGAGCTGGTGCACCAGGCTTTTCACGACTCGCTGACCGGCCTGGCCAACCGCGCGCTGTTCCTCGACCGGGTGGAGCACGCCACGCTGCGCCGCACCACCAGCTCCGAGGCGGTCGGTGTGCTGTTCCTCGACCTGGACGGGTTCAAGGAGGTCAACGACAGCCTGGGCCACGCCACCGGCGACTCCCTGCTCGTCGACGTGGCCCGCCGGCTGACCAGTTGCCTGCGGCCCGGCGACACCATCGCCCGGCTCGGCGGTGACGAGTTCGCCGTGCTCGTCGAGGGGGCGCTGACCGGTGCCGAGTTCATCGGCCTGGCCGGCCGGATCCGCGAGTCGCTGGAGGAGCCGATCGTCGTCGACGGCCGGGACCTGTTCATCCGGGCCAGCATCGGGATCGCCAGCGCCGAGGTGGGCACGGTGAACGCCGACCAGCTGATCCGCAACGCCGATCTGGCGATGTACCAGGCCAAGGAACGCCAGGACGGCGAGCCCGCGCTGTACGACCCGAGCATGCACTCCAGCCTGGTGGAGCGGCTGGCGCTGGAGGCGGAGCTGCGCAAGGCGGTCACCGACCAGGGGCTCCAGGTGCACTACCAGCCGACCTACGGCATCCACGACGGCGAGCTGGCCGGGGTGGAGGCGCTGGTGCGCTGGCCGCACCCCGAGCGCGGGATGATCCCGCCGGACGTCTTCATCCCGCTGGCCGAGCAGACCGGCCTGATCCACGAGCTGGGCCGGTTCGTGCTGCGGGAAGCCTGTTTCCAGGGCCGGGAGTGGGCCACCCTGTCGCCGTCCACCGCTCTGTCGATCGGCGTGAACGTGTCTGGAAAGCAGTTGCAGCGCCGGGATTTCGCCGGCGAGGTGAGCCAGGCGCTGGCCGACAGCGGGCTGTCGGCCGAGCACCTGGTGCTGGAGATGACCGAGAGCGTGCTGATGAACGACACCGAGAGCACCCTGCGCACGCTGGAGGCCCTCAAGGCGATGGGGGTGCGGATCGCGATCGACGACTTCGGCACCGGCTACTCGTCGCTGAGCTACCTGCACCGGTTCCCGGTCGACATCCTGAAGATCGACCGCTCGTTCGTGGAGCGGCTGTCCGGCACCGACGCGGAGGACAGCCTGGTGCAGAGCATCGTGCAGCTGGGCCAGACGCTCCAGCTGGAGACCATCGCCGAGGGCATCGAGGAGCCCGGCCAGCTGCTGGCCCTGCGCCGCCTGGGCTGCACGATGGCCCAGGGTTACCACTTCGGCCGGCCCGGCCCGGCGGACGTGGTGTCGCGGCTGATGGTGGAGTCGGCGGGGCAGCCCGCCGCGGCGGTTCCGGCCGGCTGAGGCGCCCGGCCCGGTTCGCCCTGGCCCACCCCCTGGCTCGGCTCACCCGCCGGTCGCTGTTTTACTTTTCACACCACCCAGGCGCCCAGGCCGGTGTCAAACCGTGAATGGCCTCCGGCCTACGCCCTCGGGACAGCTCGGACAGCGCTCTGCCGATAATGCCGAGATGACCGCACATCCCACCGTGCTGGCCGTCGACATCGACGGCGTCGTGGTGCATCCGCTGGAGCGCTTCGGCGGCCGCCCATGGAACGCCCACCTCGCCGACGATCTGGGCATCGCCCCGGACGCCCTGGCCGAGCTGTTCTTCCGCCCGTACTGGCCGCAGGTCATCACCGGCGGTCGGCTGATCCAAAGTTACCCATCTGTACCTCATTTGGATTCGCCTGACGCGCAGTGAGCGTTCAGGTAACGTCTCGGCACGTCAGGCAATCACCAGCCGTCCAACCGGGGGAACCGCTGTGTTCAAGAGACTTGGGGTAATCTCCGCAATCCTGTTGTCATCGACCGTTATTGGCGTCGCTCCCAACGCTCAGGCCGCAGCGCAACAGACTTACCACGTTGCAGTTGATCGCAATGGAACGTGGACCTACGGGCAGACCTATTTCACGAAGGCTGGAGCCGGCGATATCACGTTCACGGCCACGGAGCTGGGCGGAGTACCAATTACCGCGCTCAACAACTCCCACACGCTTTGCGTGCGAGCCGTGGACTACACGGCCAACGGGCAGATTCTCGGCCAGAGCTGCTGGGTGGGTGGGACGGGCGGAACGGCGCGCCTGGCCGCCAACGTCGCAAACGGCCGCAACTTCCGACTCGACGTCCTCGTGACTCCAGACCTGACAGGTTGGGTGAGCACCAGTTCGGGTGGCTGGGTCTACGCCTAACCCGCTCCTCAGCGCACACGAGATCCGCAGGTGCGCGTTGTTGCGGGCCATGCGCCCAGGGTGGCTGGCAACCACGGCTCAAATTCCATGCCCCGTATGTGCACCAACCAGCGAGATCCAACGGTCCGGACTGGGACCGAGCGAGACTCCGAATCGGATACGAAGAACGGCCCCTGACCCGGATAACCCCAGGTCAGGGGCCGTTCTCACAGCTCACAAAGCGGAGGGCGAGGGATTCGAACCCCCGGAGGCTTTGACACCTCAGTGGTTTTCAAGACCACCGCCATCGGCCACTCGGCCAGCCCTCCTGGTGCGCCCCGCGGGTCCGAGGACCCGAAAGACGCGTCCACCAGTCTGGCACAACGCCTGCCCTCTTCCTTCACAAAGGGGGCTCAACTCACCGCCGGCGCCTGCCGGGGGCGGCTGATCAGAGCATCGAGGGCAGGCGCCTCCAGCGGACGCCCGAAGTACCAGCCCTGCGCGGCCGGGCAGCCCGCCGCCTCCAGGGCCTGGGCGTCCGCGGCCTCCTCCACCCCCTCCGCGATCACGGTCATGTTCATCGCCCGGGCCAGCCACAGCACGGCCGTGATGATGGCCGCCTTGTCCTGGTCCTGCGCCAGGCCGACCACGAAGCTGCGGTCCAGCTTCACGATGTCGGCGGGCACGCTCTGTAACCAGGTCAGCGACGAATAGCCGGTGCCGAAGTCGTCGAGGGCCAGGCGCACACCCAGCGCCTTGATCGCGTCCAGCCGCTCGCTCAGGTCGATACCGCGCCCCAGCATGGAGGTCTCGGTGATCTCGAGCACCAGGCGGGAGGGATCGCTCAGGCCGCAGCGGGCCAGCTCGGCCGTCAGCATCGGCACGAACCCGGCCTCGGCCAGCTGCCGGGGACTGACGTTGACGGAGACGTACGGCATCGTCTCGTCGTCCCAGCTGGTGAGCTGGGCCAGTGCGGTGCGCAGCACGTGCTCGCCGAGCGGCACCACCAGGCCGGTCTCCTCGGCCAGCGGCACGAAGACGCCCGGGGAGACCAGCTCCCCGTCCGCGCGCAGCCGCACCAGCGCCTCGGCGCCGATCACCTGCCGGGTCTGGAGCGACACGATCGGCTGGAACCAGACCGGCAGGCTGTCGACGCGGTCGCCGTCCAGCGCCGCACGCAGCGCACGTTCCGCCGCGACCCGCTGCTGGGTGGCCTCGCGCATGGTGTCGTCGAACAGCTGCACGCGGGCCCGGCCGTTCTGCTTGGCGGCGTACATCGCCATGTCCGCGCTCTGGAGCGTGGCCTCGGCGCCAGCGGCAAGTGCCTCACCGGCCAGGCTCAGCCCGACACTGGCGGTGACCGCGAGCTTGCGGCCGCCGGGCAGCACGAACGCCTCCTGGAAGCATCCGGCCACGGTCATCGCCAGGTCTTCGGCGGCACCGGTGGTGCCGACCACGGCCACCGCGAACTCGTCACCACCGAGCCGGGCCACCACGGCGGTGTCGGGCACCACCCCCCGCAGCCGGTCACCGATCGTGCGCAGCACCTCGTCCCCGGCGCTGTGCCCGTAGCTGTCGTTGACGTGCTTGAACTTGTCCACGTCGATGTAGATCACGGAGACCTGGTCGCGATACCCGGCGACCAGGCCGTTCAGGTCCGCCTCGAAGGCCCGGCGGCCGAGCAGCCCGGTCAGCGCGTCCTCCCGGGCCTGACGGCGCAGCGCCTCCTCGTGCTGGTGCTTCTCCGTCACGTCGAGATAGTGCGACACGATCACCTGGAGCTTGCCGGCGCTGTCGCGCAGGGCGCTGGCGTGCATCTCCACCTGCATCAGGCGGCCGTCGGAGTCGCGGAACGTCTCGACCTCCCTGAGGACGTCGGTCTCACCGTTCAGGATCGGCCGGTGCAGGTGCGTCTCCCGGTCCCCGACCGGCTGGATCGGCAGGTCGGTGAGCCGGGCGCGCGGTGGCAGCGGTTCCGCCATCCCCGACCAGCTGACGAACGCCGGGTTCACCCGCAGCACGGTGCCGTCGGCCGCGAGCATCGTCATCGCGATCGGCGCCTCCTCGAAGGCGGCGGTGAACTGCGCCTCGGCCTGGGTCAGGTCGTCCAGGGCGCGGCGTTCCTCGGACTCGGTCAGCCGCCAGGCCACCACCTGTGTGCTCGCCGCCAGCAGCACCGCCACCCCGTGCACCCCGGCCCAGAACAACGGGTGCTCGATTGCCGCGTCGTGCTGATAGGTCATGTGCGGCATCCAGCTGCCCATCAGGGCGTGGTGCGCGAACGTGGCCACCAGGAAGGTCAGGAACGGCACCCAGTCCCGGTAGAGCGCGAGCGCCCCGACGGCCACGAAGAACGAGAAGTGGGCCTCGGTGCGGCCGTCGAAGAGCATCACCAGCTCGGCACAGACCGTCGTCATGCCGACGGCGACGGCGGACGACGCGAGCCGTTGCGACCTGATCTCCGCCGCGCACGCGACGGTCGCCGCGATCAGCAGGGTGGCCACGCCCCATTCGGCGTCGAGCCGGTGGCGCAGCGCCGCGACCGGCACCAGGGCCACGCCGCAGAAGACGGTCAGCCAGGTGAGCAGCCGGTGCCGGTTCTGCCAGTCCTCGTGCCGCAGACCGGTTCCGGCCGGCAGGGCGGCGCGGAGCTGCCGCAGGCAGCGGGCGAACCTGCCCGGACGCCTTGCGGGCCTGCTTGGCAACGTTTTCCTCCGCCTGTGCCCCGATACCGCCGACACGGTCCCGTCGGCCGGGTCTTCGGGGGGCTGAGGCGGGTTCACTCGGTCGGGCGGCCTCAGACGTCGTCGCGGCGCCAGAACCAGCGGGTGGGTCTGGGCAGGGCGACCGCCGCACCACCCAGCGCGGCCGAGGCCAGCACATCGGAACACCGGGGGCAGAGCGGCGCGCCGTCGGCGTGGCGGGGAAGGGTGTCACGCGCGCATCCGACACAGCGGATCGGGCGGACCCCCTTCCCGGGCATGACCATCGGGGCGTCGTTCGCGAACATCTGAGTCATGACAGTTGGTCTCCGTCAGCCGTCCCCTGAGAACCCGCTGTCCGAAGGGATGGCGCGGGTCAACGAACCAATGCGCTCAGTAATCGTATCGCCACAATGAGCGAAGCCGATACATCACAGCACCGGAGTGTGTTCTGTATCGGCAGACCGCCTGAACGGCTTGACCCTCTGGATCAAGTGGTTCATCAGGGTGGGTTGTTCGGAGGATCTATATCCAGATAGCCGGATCTTCCGCCCACTGCTCCTGTAGATCGCCCTGCGGTTTCTTGATCACGCCGGGCACCCCGACGACCACCGCGCCGTCCGGAACGTCGCGCACCACCACGGCATTCGCGCCCACCTGGGCGTTGCGGCCGATCGTGATCGGCCCCAGGACACGCGCCCCGGCGCCCACGACCACCCCGTCCAGCAGGGTGGGGTGACGCTTGACCGGCTCCAGGCTGCGGCCGCCGAGCGTGACGTCCTGATAAAGCATCACGTCGTCACCGATTTCGGCGGTCTCCCCGATGACCACGCCGGTGGCGTGGTCGATGAAGAAACGACGCCCGATGGTGGCACCGGGGTGGATCTCCACCCCGGTGACCATCCGGGTCCACAGCGAGATCAGTCTCGCCGAGACCCGCCAACCACGTAGCCACATCCGGTGGGTGATGCGGTGGCTCCAGATCGCCTGGAGACCGGGGTATCCCAGGATCAGCTCGATGCTGCTGTTCGCCGCCGGATCGCGGTGCTTCGCCGCCGAGAGGTCCTCACGCAGGATCGACAGCCAGCTCATGGGACCACCATTCACTGCCCGCAGGATGTTGGCCAAATTGATCAGTCCACCAGGTCCTTGAAGAGGATCGTGGACAGGTAGCGCTCACCGAACGACGGGATGATCACGACGACGATCTTGCCCGCGAACTCCGGACGGCGCGCCACCTGGTCGGCCGCCCACAGCGCGGCACCGGACGAGATGCCGACCAGCAGGCCCTCTTCCTTGGCCGCGCGGCGCGCCCACTCCACCGCGTCGTCGACCTCGGCGTCGAACACCTCGTCGTAGACCTTGGTGTCGAGGATCTCCGGCACGAAGTTGGCGCCGATGCCCTGGATCGGGTGCGGGCCGGGGGCGCCACCGTTCAGGATCGGCGACAGCTTCGGCTCGACCGCGAAGATCTTGATGTCCGGGTTCTTCTCCTTCAGCACCTGGCCGACACCGGTGATGGTGCCGCCGGTGCCGATGCCCGCGACGACCGCGGCGACCTGGCCGTCGGTGTCGGCCCAGATCTCCTCGGCCGTGGTCTTGCGGTGGATCTGCGGGTTGGCCTCGTTGGCGAACTGACGGGCCAGCACGGCACCGCGCTCGGCACCGATCTCCTCGGCCTTCGCCACAGCGCCCTTCATACCCTCGCTGCCCGGCGTGAGCACCAGCTCGGCGCCGTAGGCACGCAGCAGCGCGCGACGCTCCTTGCTCATCGTCTCCGGCATGGTCAGCACCACGTTGTAGCCGCGGGCCGCACCCACAAAGGCCAGGGCGATACCAGTGTTGCCGCTGGTCGCCTCGACGATGGTGCCGCCGGGCTTGAGCTGACCGGAGGCCTCGGCGGCGTCGATGATCGCCACGCCGATGCGGTCCTTGACGCTGTTGGCCGGGTTGTAGAACTCCAGCTTCGCCGCCACGGTGGCGCCGGCGCCTTCGGTCAGCCGGTTGATACGGACGAGCGGAGTATTTCCGACCAGCTGGGTCGCGTCGTCATAGATCGGCATTGTTGCAGGTCACCCCTTCGAGGACATTCCTTGGCGATATGGTCGAGAAACCGATTCTTCACGCGCCGCCCCGGTGAGGACAACCCCGCGGGCGCGCTGATCTTGCTGTGATCGGCTCAACCCTCGATGAACGAGAGCCGAACCTTCCGCACCGGGTTGTCACCGTTGCTGTCGACCAGCACGACGCTCTGCCAGGTGCCCAGCGCCGGCCGGCCGGAGAGCACGGGGATGCTCACCGACGGGCTGACGAACGCGGGAAGCACGTGGTCCCGGCCGTGGCCGAGACTGCCGTGGCGATGACGGTAGATGTCCTCGACCGGCAGCAGCCGGTCGAGGGCACCCGCCAGATCCGGCTCAGTGCCGGAACCGGTCTCGATCAGGGCGACACCGGCCGTCGCGTGCGGGACGAACACGTTGACCAGCCCGTCGCCCCGCCCGGCGCAGAACTGCGCCAGCTCGTCGGTCAGATCGGTCACCAGCCGATCGCCGGAGCGAACAGTGATCTCGGTGCTCTCCATAGGGTGAACCCTAAGCCTGTCTTGCATGCCCCCCAAGTGGGGCCTTCATCTCACCCCGGGAACAGGCCGTCCTACGAGGTCCTCAGCCAGACCGTGGTGTCGCCGGGCAGCTGGTCACCGGTGATCGGGCTGCTGGCCACGAGCACCTCGCCGGCCGGGAGCGGTGCCGGGATGGTGCCGAAGTTCGTCACGACCTCCCAGCCACCGGGACGGCGGAAACGCAGCACGGCCGCGTCGTCCACCCATTCGAGGGTCTCGGCACCACGCAGCTCACGACGCAGCTTCAGTGCCCGGCGGTAGAGGTTGAGCACCGAGTCCGGATCGGCGTCCTCGCTCTCCACGGCGAACTGCCCGAACCAGTCCGGCTGAGGCAGGTGCGCCCCGCCGC
Source organism: Kineosporia corallincola (assembly GCF_018499875.1). Classification (GTDB taxonomy): domain Bacteria; phylum Actinomycetota; class Actinomycetes; order Actinomycetales; family Kineosporiaceae; genus Kineosporia; species Kineosporia corallincola. Next base: position 103,551 of record NZ_JAHBAY010000020.1, read on the forward strand.
CCCCGAAACCGAACGAGCTACCACCGCCGGCCCGGCGATCCGCGCTCCACGGCAGCGGAACCCGGCAGCCGTCGCGGCCTTTCAGCTGGTTGCCGGTGCGCAGCCAGATCGGGTCGGCGAGCTGGTCCCGGGGGATGTCGGGCACCTCGCGCAGGCCCAGTTCCTCACCCTGGTAGAGGTACATCGAGCCGGGGAGGGCCAGGAGCAGAAGGGTGGACGCCGTGGCGCGCCGGAGTCCGGTGGCGTCGTCCGGGTGCGGGTCGTGTCCGTCGCTGAGCAGCCACTCGTCCAGCCCCCGCAGGCCGATCCCCTGCGGCAGGGCGTAGCGCGTGCGGTGCCGGATCACGTCGTGGTTCGAGAGCACCCAGGTCGACGAGGCACCGGTGGAGGCGGACTCGGCCAGGTTCTCGGTGATGCTCTTGCGGAAACCCTCGAGATCCCAGTCCGCGCGCAGCAGGTCGAAGTTGAACGCCTGCCCGAGCTCGGTCGGCCGGGCGTAGAGGGTTCGCCGTGCGGTGGGCACCCAGGCCTCGGCGACGGCCGCGCGCGGCGGGTCGTACTCGTTGAAGACCTCACGCCACTCGGAGAAGATCGTGTGCACCTCGTCGCGGTCGAACAGCGGGTTGCTGCCGTCCTGCACGAGATCCATCTCCGGGATCGCCGGCATGCTGCGCAGCGGCTCGGAGAGGTCCTTGGCCAGGCCGTGCGCCACGTCCACGCGAAAGCCGTCCACCCCGCGGTCCGACCAGAACCGCAGCGTGGTGCGGAAGTCCTCACGCACCTCCGGGTTGCTCCAGTCGAAATCCGGCTGCTCGGGCGCGAACAGGTGCAGGTACCACTGCCCGTCCGGCACCCGGGTCCAGGCGCTGCCGCCGAAGTGCGACACCCAGTCCGAGGGCGGCTGGTCGCCGTCCGGGCCCAGGCCGTCGCGAAAGACGTAGCGGTCGCGGGCCTTCGAGCCAGGCTCCGCCGCCAGCGCCTCCTGGAACCAGACGTGCCGGTTGGACGAGTGATTGGGCACGATGTCGACGATCAGCCGGATGCCGGCCTCGTGCAGCTTCGCGCTCATCTCGTCGAACTCTTGCAGCGTGCCGAGTTTCGGGTCCACATCGCGGTAGTCGTCCACGTCGTAGCCGCCGTCGGCCAGCGCCGAGGGGTAGAACGGGCTCAGCCACACGGCGTCCACCCCGAGGGACTTCAGGTACGGGACCTTCGCCGTGACCCCCGCGATGTTGCCGATGCCGTCGCCGTCGCTGTCGGCGAAACTGCGCGGGTAGATCTGGTAGACGACGGCCTGACGCCACCAGTCGGCTTCCGGATGGGGGGTGTGCGCCGTGTCAGCGGTGTCAGCGGTGTCAGCGGTGTCAGCGGTGTCAGCCAAGAGTTTCGATCCAATCTCGCCGGGCCGTCGGGGACCCGATCACCCTTGCATGCCGGGCCGGGCGGCGCCCGGCGGCCTCACCGGCCGGGGGGCGCGTGCCCGGTGCCGGAGAACACCGGGCACGCGCCCTGCCTGCGGTTCAGCCCTTGATGCCACCGGCCGTCAGGCCGCTGACGATGCGGCGCTGGAACACCAGCACCACGATGACCAGTGGAACCGTGACGATGACCCCGGCCGCCATGGTCTGGGTGTACGGCACGATGTGCGGCCCGGCGGTGAAGTTGACGATGGCCACCGTGGACGGCGCCACCGCCGTGTCACCCTTCGAGAGCACGCTGGACAGCAGATACTCGTTCCACGACGCCAGGAACACCAGGATCGCGGTGGTGAACATGGCCGGCGCGGCCAGCGGGATGATCACCTTGCGGAAGGCCTGCAACGGGGTGCATCCGTCCACCTTCGCCGCCTCCTCCAGCTCCCAGGGCATGTCGGCGAAGAAGCTGGTGAGCGTGTACACGGCCAGCGGCAGGGCGAACGAGACCTGCGGCAGGATCAGCCCGTGGTAGGTGCCCAGCCAGCCGAAGTCGCTGAACAGCTGGAAGATCGGGGTCAGGATGGCGACGCCGGGGAACATCGAGGCCCCGAGGATCAGTGCCAGCACGATCGACTTGCCCCGGAAGACCAGACGGGACAGCGCATATCCGGCGAACACCGCGATGAGCATCGACAGCACGGTGACCGAGACACTGATCACCATGCTGTTGAGCAGCGACCGCCCGAAGGCGTTGAACTCGGTGTCGAAGGCGTAGCGGAAGTTGTCGAGCGTGACGTGCGTGAACCACGGCGTGTTGTCGAAGGTGTTGGCGTTGTCGCGGAACGCCAGCACCGCCATCCAGTAGAACGGAGCCAGGCACCAGAACACGATGACGACGATCGCCGCCCCGTTTCCCAGCCCGCCCCAGTTGAAACCCTTTTTGTAGACGACGATCTCACGGTCGCCGGCAGCGGAAGCGTCAACGGTCGCGGTGGTCATCTCGTGCCCCTGTCGACGATGTTGGCATTGAACAGTCGCACCAGCACCAGGGCTATGGCGAAGATCAGCACGAACGTGATGGTAGACAGCGCCGCCGCCGAATTGAGCTTACTGGCGAGCTCTTTGACCACCAGGATGGAGATGGTCTGGGTGCCGTTCGAGCCCTGGGTCAGCACCCACGGCAGGTCGTACATCCGCAGCACGTCGAGGCTACGGAAGATGACCGCCACGGCCAGAGCCGGTTTCACCAGCGGCAGGGTGATCCGCCAGAACCGCTGCCAGGCGTTCGCCCCGTCCACCTTGGCGGACTCGTAGATCTCGCTGCTGATGCCCTGGAGACCGGCCAGGATCAGCAGGGCGATGAACGGCGTGGTCTTCCAGACGTCGGCGATCACGATGGCCGCCCGGGCCGGCCCGGATTCCGACGTCCAGGCGAAACTCGTTCCCAGCACGTTGTTCAGCACACCCTGCGGGTCGAAGATGACCACCCAGAGCTTGGCGATGACCGCGGTCGGCACCGCCCACGGGATCAGCACCGCGACCCGCACCAGGGCCCGGCCCCGGAACGCCCGGTGCATCATCATCGCGAACCACATCCCGATGACGACCTCGATGATCACCGTGACCACGGTGAACCCGAGGGTGACCCAGACCGAGTCCCAGAACTGCGAACCCAGGTTGCCGGACGGGCAGGTCTCGGTGCCGCCGCCCACCGCGTTGCACTGCTGGAGGATCCAGTGCGTGTAGTTGCCGACCCCGTTCCACTCGTTGCCCTCGTTGAACAGGCCGGTGGAGTCGTCGAGACCGGGGTCGGTCTGGAAGGACTTGTAGATGGCGTTGACGATCGGATAGCCCACGATCAGGGCCAGCATGACCATGGTGGGACCGAGCAGGTAGAGGGCCATCCGGCCGTCCCGGGAGTGCAGACCGCCACCCCCTGACCCGCCGCCACGCCTACGCCTGCTGCCGCGTTTCTTCGCAGCGTTCTCCGCGATCGGTTCGGAGACAATGCTCATTAGCTGCTCCTGGCTGCTGGTTCCAAGGGCTTCGACGCGCCGGCCGCGCCCGGAGGACGGCGGCGGCCGGCGCCGACCGCAACTGCGGGCAGGTGCCACGAGCCCCGGTTCGTGGCACCTGCCGTTCTGACCGTGTGCAGGAGCGGTACTGATCGCTTCCGCGGTCCGCCGGGATCAGCCCCCGGCAGCCGCCGAGTTGATCGAAGCAGCCATGTCTTTCAGAGCATCCGCGGTGGTCGACTTGCCCTGGAGGGCAGCGTAGGCGTTGGTCTGGATCGCCTGCGTGACAGCCGGGTAGAAGGGCGTGACCGGGCGGGGGACCGCGGTCTCGATGCTCTCCTTCAGCGTGGACAGGTAGCCGAATTCCTTGTTCAGGTCGGCGTCGTCGTACAGCGAGGCGATGACCGGGGCCTTGGAACCCTTGATCAGCTGGTTCTTCTGGATCTCCTCGGACTGGAGGAACTTCAGGAAGTCCAGTGCGCTGGCCTGGTTCTTGGAGTAGGCGCTGATCGCGGCGCTGTGGCCGCCGAGGCTGGAGGCGCCACTACCGGTCGGGCCGGGCAGCGGGGCCACCCCGAACTTGCCCTTGACCTTGGAGTCGCCGTTCAGCTGGGAGTAGGCATAGGGCCAGTTGCGCAGGAACACGAGATCGCCTGCGGCGAAGGCGTTCAGGCTCTCGGTCTCCTTGAAGCCGAGGGCCTCCTTGGGGATGTACCCCTCCTTGAAGCCGTTCACCAGGAAGTCAAGGCCCTTGGCGGCCTCGGCGGTGTCAACGGTCGCGCTCTTGCCGTCGTCGCTCACGATCGTGCCGCCGGCCGCGTTGATGGCCTCCGAGGCATTCACCGTGAGGCCCTCGTACGAGGCCAGCTGACCCGCGTAGCAGCCGGGCTTGGAACCGGTGATCGTGCCGCTGGTGCTCTTGCCCTCGCAGTCGGCGATCAGCTCGTCCCAGGTGGTGGGCGCTTCCTTCACCAAATCGGTTCGGTAGTAGAGCAATCCGCCGTCGGAGTCGTAGGGCGCGGCGTACTGCGTGCCGTTGTAGGTGGCAGCGGTGACCGTCGCGGGCAGCAGATCAGCCTGGTCCAGGGCGAGGTCGCCCTTGAGCGGCACGATCCAGCCCTTGGCCGCGAACTCGGCCGTCCAGACCACGTCGACCGTGACCACGTCGTAGTCCGCGTCCTTGGCCTGGAAGTGCTGTTGCAGGTCGGAGAGCTGCTGGTCAGCGGCGTCCGACTGCTGCTTGATGGTGACCTTCTCCTCGGGGTGGGCCTTGTTCCACTCCTCGGCGATGTACGGCATGATGCCGCTCAGATCCTTGCCGGTGACGAATGTGAATGGGCCTCGGCCGGTGTTCGTTCCCCCGCCGGAATCACCGTCGCTGGAGCCCCCACCACATGCCGACAATGCCAGTACCGTGCCTAAAAGACCTGCTAGGGCCGCGGCGCCTTTGCCTCGCATGACCTGCGTCCTTTCCGTTGGGACCGGACCGTCGATTCGTTTCGACTATTTCAGGGAAGTTAAGACCTCCCCGTGAACCTGTCAACGCCGGAAAACCCCTCGTGACCTACCCGTTGTCGATGTAACTTCCCATAACAGCAGGTAATCACTCCTGGTGCCGACGTTGTCGGGCGGTGGATCCGTGGTGGAGATCATCGGCAGAAGGTGCCGGTGCACATGAGCCACGAAGATTCAGTTCCCCCCCGAAGAGCAATTGCCGAGGCGGCGCCGTGTCCCCGTTCAGGCGGCGCAGCAACATGTCCACCGCCGCCCGGCCAACGTGCGCGGCGGACGGTTCGACGGTCGTCATCGGAGGCGTGGTGAGCTCCGCGACGTGCGGTGGCATGTCGATGCACATGATGGACAGGTCTTGCGGAATCCGCCTCCCGAGATCCCCTGCGGCCCGCATCACGCCGGGCACCGCGTGCTCGTTGAATGCGATGATCGCGGTGAGGTTCGGGTCGGCCTGGAGCAGACGGGTGAATGCCCCCCGGCCGGCGTCCACCGACGCGCCGGCATCGACGGCCACCAGGTCGGCACCGGCCATGCTCGCGGCCCGGCGCAGAGCCTTTTCCGGCCGGGGGTTTTCGCCGTCCCCCAGGAACCCCAGTCGCTGGTGACCCTGTTCGACCAGGTGACCCACCGCTAGCCGGGCCGACTGCTCGAAGTCGGTGTCGGTGAAGTCGATTTCGCCGGGATCCGCGTCGTGGCCGATCATCGCGAACGGGACACCGGCGTCGACCAGCACCTGGATGCGGGGGTCGTGCAGCCGCACGCCCATCACCAGCGCGCCGTCGACCAGACCCTGCCCGGCCAGCTGCGTGAGGTCGTCACCTGCCTCCACACCGGTCCAGAGCATCAGGTGATATCCACGCTGCTGGGCGTGATCCGATGCCCCGACGATGCATTCGAGGGCGTTGAGCCGCAGCGACCCGGCACGGGCGGGGAACAGCAGGGCGATGATGCGGCTGCGCTTGCTCTTCAGCCCGCGGGCGAAGGCGTTCGGGGTGTAGCCCAGATCGAGCATGGCCTGCTCGATGCGTTCCCGGGTGGACAGGGAGATCGGGCGGGTACCGGACAGTGCGTACGACACGGTGCTGACCGAGACCCCGGCCAGGCGTGCGACGTCCGCCATCGTTGCCACTGCGCACCTCATCCGTGAAAGGCGTCGACATTGACCGAACCTCTCGTTCCGCAGATGGTATGGCGCTACCCCGGCGACCGGAAGGCGTCGGGACGCCTGGCCTCGATCTCGGCCAGCGTGCCCCGCAGCCGGGCCAGCGCCCTGGGCCTGCTGGTGGGGGCTGTCGGCTGGAGCAGCGCGGGCGGCACGTCGATCAGGTCACCGCCCTTCAGAACCACCCGGATGGACTCCGAACCCTTGATCCCGGAGGCGATCTCGACCCGCTCGATCTGCGGCCAGGTGGCCCAGCGCTCACGCAGCAGGTAGCGCACGGCCACGCCCTCGTCGTCCACCTCCAGGTACATCCGCAGGCAGCCCATGGCCACGGCGAACAGCCCCGCCGCCACCACCCCGAGAATGCCCCGGGCGACCGGGGACACGTCGAGGTAGATGGCCACGAACGCGCAGACGCAGACCACCAGGACGAGGAACGCGGAAAGTTGCACCGGGATGCGCCGGACGAGCGGCGGCACCGGCGTCTGACGGTCATCGGCAGCGTCGACCACGACCCCACCATACGTCCTGATCCGCTCGCCCGATCAAGAATATCCTCAAACTCGTTACTGTTCGGGCCGGTTGGCGTGCCGCGGGCGCGGCACCCCACTCTCCTGCTGGTCCGGCGCCGGGGTTTCGTCTGAAGACGACGCAGCGGCCCGTCCCTTCTCGGCCCCGTTCCGCAACCCCGACAGCATCGAGCGGACCTGCGTGGCCCTCTGCCGGGTGCCCTCGGCCGGCTGACCGGTGTCCTGACCCAGGCTCGACCGGCTGGCGCTGACCATCGGGATCGGCCCGGTGCCCGCCTGGTGCGAGGGGGCCTGTTCCTGCCCCGGGCCGTTCGGGGGTGGCCCGTCGAAGTGCAGGGCGTCTTCCGCGGCGGGCGGCTGGACCGGGATCATCGGCTGACCGTCGGACGCCGGTGGCTGCGATGCGGGGGGACGGGCGTCGTGGTGCTGGGTGTCGTGCGTTCCCGGGACGTCCTGCTCGGCCGCTTCCATGGCCCGGCGCCGACGACGCAGTTCGGCGCGGGTGAGCTGCTGCGCGGGGATGACGACCTCAGCGGGCTCGGTCGGCGCAGAGCGAGCGCCGGGATCGAGAGGCGTGGCTGCCTCGTAGGGTGCGGTGGGATCGGCACGCTCAAAGGACGCGGCGGCATGGTGGGGCGCGGCAGGATTGGCACGCTCGTAAGACGCGGCAGCCTCGTACGGTGCGGCCGGATCGGCACGCTCAAAGGACGCGGCGGCTTGGTAGAGCGCGGCAGGATTGGCACGCTCGTAAGACGTGCCGGTCTCGAAGGGCGCGGCGGAATCGGCACGCTCAAACGGCGCGGCGGGCACCGCGGGGTCGAAGGATTCGGCGGTCTGGAAGGGATCCGCGGTCTGGAAGGGATCCGCGGTCTGGAAGGGATCCGCGGTCTGGAAGGGCTCGGCGGGATCAGCGGCGGCGTGGCTGCCGCGGGTGTGGGCGCCACGGGGGTGGGCCAACGGAACGGCGTCGGGAGCCAGCGCGACATCGGGGACCGGGTTGCCGAGGGCAGAGTGGTCGGGGGCGAGATGATCGGGGGCGAGATGGTCGGGGGTGAGGTGGCTGCCCCGGCCGACATGGCTGCCAGGTGTGGTGGGGGTACCGGTCTCGCCGAGCCCCTGACTGAACGACTCGTTCTCCTGCGGACCCTTGCCGTACCGGGTGTCGGTCCACGGTGCGGTCAGCGGATCCGCCGACGCCGCGAATCCTGCTGCGGAGATCGTGTTTTCCCGCTCCACCGGGTGGTCCGTCAGGTATGAGGGGGAAGGGTCGCCGGCCGGGGCCGCGTGGTGTCCTGAGAGTGATGGGTCCGGGCGCTGGGGCTGCGGTTCCGGGACGGACGAGTCGGCCCAGCTCACCCCGAGAGGCTCGGATGTGCCCAGCGGTGAGGCCTCTTCGTGGTACCGGGCCTCAGACCGACCGGTGACCTCGGAGATGCCCCCCTGCCACGTCGCCTGCGGGCTCTCTCCCGGCGCCCCGTCCGCCGGCCGGGCCCAGGCCTGGTGGTCATCCGGTCCGCCTGCGGCATGATTTCCGGCAGAGCTGCCGACGCGGCCCTCGGCCGGGTGACCCGGCCAGTCCCCGTCAGGGCTGCCCGGCCGACTCTCGACAGGAGCACCCGGCCGACTTTCGGCCGAGCCGCCCGGCCAGTTCCCGGCGTGGGCCCCGGCTTCGTGCCCGGTCTGGTTCTCCTGGTTCGCCTGCCCGCCGGGCCAGTTCGTGGGGCTATCAGTCCAGTTTCCTTCCCCCCCGGCCCAGTTCACGGAGTTCTCAGCCGCGGGAACAGAGCCACCACCGGCAGGACGAGCGTCCACGTTCCAGCGCTCGGCGACGTTCTCTGGCGCAGACTCGGCAGGAACTCCCTGGCTCCCGACATCACCGTCAGCCTCACTGCCCTGACCGGCTCCGCCCCTGGACCAGGGACCTTCCCCCACGCCCCACTGCACTCCTAGCTCAGCGGCGTCCCCCGTTGTCGGCGAAGACGTCTGCGGCGCAAAGACTTCTTGACTGCTCAGGCCATGGCCCGGCCCGTCCGACCGCGGCCCGGAAGCTTCGGCAACCGGCTCAGGCGTAGCAGCCGCGCCCTCGGCCCGCCCTGAGGCGAACGGCTCTGAACCCCAGGTGAATTCTACGCCCTCCAGCGAATCCTCCCGGTTCACAACGGCGTCCACAGGCTCGATCGGCTCGAAGAACGTTCGCCCCACGGCGGGACGGCCGGGCCCCTGCGCACCGGTGGCCGGACCGGCCGGTTCACCGACGCCCGTGTTCCAGACGATCGGGTCGGATTCATCCTGCGGCACAGGGGCGTTCGCACCGAACGGCACGTCCAGCGACAGGGGTCCGGCCTGGGCCACCGGGTCGGGCATGGCCACCGGCTCCGCCGACAGGACGGCCGGGGCGGCCGGGCCGGGAGCGACGTCGCCCGACAGCCGGATCGGCTCGGACGGGCCACGGTCCGGATACCCCTGACGCTCGGCGTACTCGGGCAGGTCGGTGTGGTCGTCGTAGTGTGAGTAGTCGGCCTGGCCCGGACCGCTCCCGGCGTCCTCCTGCTGATTTCCCGGCACGAGGTTCGGGGCGAAGGTGCCGTGCGGCAGGTCGACGGTCACCAGCACCCCACCCGTCGCCGCCCGGCCCAGCTCCACCGAGCAGGGCAGCTGGCGGGCGAGCCGGCCCACCACGAACAGACCCAGCCCGAGCGAACCGATCTCGACCGGCACACCGGGCTGACGCAGACGCTGGTTGGCGGTCTCCAGGTCGGCCTCGGAGAAGCCGGGACCGGCGTCCTCGATCTCCACCCGCGCACCGTCGGGACCGGCCTCGACCCGCACCTGCACACCACTGGCCGGGTACGAGTAGCTGGTGGCGTTCTCCAGCAGCTCGGCGAACAGGTGCACCAGGGGCAGGGCGAGGTGGGGGCGCACCGCCTGGTCGACGTCGAGGGTGGTGGTCACCCGGTCGCCGCTCTCGATCTCACCGGTGGCCCCCGCGAGCACCTCCGACAGCAACATCGGTTCGGGCACCCGCCTTTCGGGGTCGACCCCGGCGACCACCATCAGCGACTCCCCGTTGCGTCGCATCCGCGCCGCCAGGTGCCCCAGCCTCCCGACCGCGGCCGGGAGATCCGGGCCGGCGCCGTCCACACGCAGTTGATCGATCGCCGCGAGCTGACGCGCCACCAGCACCTGGTTGCGGCGGGCCACCGAGGCGATCAGTTCGGTCGAGGGCCCGACCTGAACGGTCTGGGGCGGACCTGAGGACGACGAGGAGCGGTGCTCCGGCGTCGCACCGCCGTTCCCGGTGACATGGGCCAGGCCCGGCACCACCGTGACCGCCCCGGACCTGGGCTCGATCTGCGGCACGAGCACCTTGCGGGCCAGCCGGGGACCGACGGTCAGGACGATCAGCATCAGCACGAGGCAGAGCCCGAGGATCGCGAGCAGCACCGTGCGCGACGTGCCTTCGTCCGCCGAGGCCACGCCGAAGGCACAGACCACGTTGAGGACGAGCACGGGCAGGGCTAGGAAACCGAGCAGCCGGCGTTCACCTGAGGGAGGCACCGTGAGGGTGTCGACAGCACAACGCCGCAGATTAAGGCGCCTCCGGTCACTGATCGCACTCGCGCCGCTACCGCCACGCCGGTCGAATTCCGGCCACCGGCTCCACCACCGGCGCCCGACTCGGCCGTATCGTCCTTGTTCATGAAAGCCGTGGTCATCAGTGAGTTCGGCGATCCCGACGTGCTGCGGGTGCAAGACGTGCCGGATCCGACCGTTCACGCCGGCCAGGTGCTCATCGACGTCGCCGCCGCGGGGGTCAACCGCGCCGACCTGCTCCAGCGCGCCGGTCACTACCCGCCGCCCGCCGGGGCACCGGAATGGCCCGGCATAGAGGTCAGCGGCACGATCAGCGCGGTCGGTGCTGACGTCGATCACTGGACGCCCGGCGACCGGGTGTGCGCGCTGCTGAGCGGTGGCGGCTACGCCGAGCGCGTCGCCGTCCCCCAGGGCCAGGTGCTGCCGCTGCCCCGGAACACCGATCTGATCGACGCCGCGGCACTGCCCGAGGTCACGGCCACGGTCTGGAGCAACGTGTTCATGGCCGCCGGCCTGCGGCCGGGTGAGGTGCTGCTGGTGCACGGCGGTTCCAGCGGCATCGGCACGATGGCCGTGCAGCTGGCCGTGCAGGTGGGCGCCCGGGTGGCGGTGACCTGCGGAACCGACGAGAAGCTCGAGCGCTGCCGCGAACTCGGCGCGGAGATCCTGATCAACTACCGGTCGCAGGACTTCGTGCAGGCCCTGAAAGACGCCACGGACGGCCACGGCGCCGACGTCGTCCTCGACAACATGGGCGCGTCGTACCTCTCCCGCAACCTGAAGAGCCTGGCCTACGGCGGGCGCATCGTGGTGATCGGCATGCAGGGCGGGGCCAAGGCCGAGATCAACCTGAACCACCTGATGTCGCGCCGCGCCGCGCTGATCGCCACCACGCTGCGGGCCCGGCCGGACGAGGAGAAGGAGACGATCATGGCGAGCGTGGGCCAGCACGTGTGGCCCCTGCTCAGCTCCGGCCTGGTGCGGCCGGTGATCCACGAGCGGCTGCCGCTGGCCGAGGCGGCCCGGGCACACCGCATCATGGCCGGGTCGCAGCACATCGGGAAGATCCTGCTGACGGTCTGACGCGTCGCCGCCTGGCATCACACTGGGTAGCTCACGCGCGGCACAGGAGTAACTTCTCCCCGCCTATGACCCATATCACCTTACAAGGAGTTATGGCTCATCATCGGCTGAGCGGACGATCCGGACCGGATCCGAGCGGCGGAGATCGGCCCCCACGACGGGCGAACGCCTCGCGCGGCGTCCCCCGGCAGGGCACGATGGAGCCATGACCAGCCAGCCCCAGTCGCCTGCCCCCACAGGGGACGTAACCGACATGTCCGATTCACCGGCTGACCTCGACACGGATGTCGCGGACGAGCGAGTCGTCGTCGTCACCCCCGAGGGCATGGCGGTCACCGGCCCGAGCAACAGCGAGACCAACCCGGCCAACCAGATCGAACAGCCCGCCAAGGTCATGCGCATCGGCAGCATGATCAAGCAGCTGCTCGAAGAGGTGCGCAGCGCTCCGCTCGACGAGGCCGGCCGGGCCCGGCTGGCGGGCATCCACGAGCGCTCCATGAAGGAGCTGGAAGACGGCCTGGCCCCCGAGCTGGTCGAAGAGCTCCACTCGATCGTGCTGCCGTTCAGCGGCGACTCGACCCCCACCGACGCCGAGCTGCGGATCGCGCAGGCTCAGCTGGTCGGCTGGCTGGAAGGGCTGTTCCACGGCATCCAGACCGTGCTGTTCGCCCAGCAGATGGCGGCCCGCACCCAGCTGGAGCAGATGCGCCGCGCCCTGCCCGGCGGGCCGGGCGCGATGGGCGAGGGCGGTTTCCCGGGCGGCGCCCAGCAGGGCCGGCCCGGCGGCACCGGTCAGTACCTGTAACAACCGTCGGAGGAGGACGAAGGACTCACCGTGGGGATGCTCGACTGGATCCGGACGCCGGTGATCGGCCCGGGCCCCCTCGGTAACGGCGTATGGCGCCGCGTGCACGACAGGTTCGCGCGGGCCGTACGGCGGTACCGGGCGGTCATCGATGTCGTGCCCTCACGGCCGGTTCGGGCGGAGCTCGCCGAGATCGCCGAAGACCTCGACGAGATCCTCGAACTGGTCCGTGAGGCCTGCGAGCATGCCCAGGCGGCGGCTCCCAGCGAGGGTCCCGACGTGCCGGTGGGTCCCGGTGACGTGTACCTCGACGTGCACCGCCGTCTGGCCCGGGCGGCCACGCTCTGCGCCCGGTCGTCGGAGTCGGCGATGATGACGCGCGTCGCGGTGCGGATGAAAGACGCCGACGGGGTGCGCGACCACATCGACGCCGCGCGCCGCACGGTCAAGCAGGTGCGCGAGATGGTCGAGGGCGCGGTCAT